>CAIYTJ010000335.1 GCA_903929065.1 uncultured Bacteroidales bacterium
AATTAAAAATAGTTCTTGTAATAATTGAACTTTCAGTATTAAATAATCATTTCATAAGTAGTATCTTTGCAGGTCCAAAAAATAAAAGAAGAAAACGTGTCAAAACAGGGAAATATCATTATAAAAGGAGCTCGGGTCCACAACCTGAAAAATATCGATGTAGAAATTCCACGCAATAAATTAGTTGTTATCACCGGACTTTCCGGTTCCGGAAAATCGTCACTTGCATTTGATACACTTTATGCTGAAGGTCAGCGTCGTTACGTTGAAAGTCTTTCGTCTTACGCCCGTCAGTTTCTGGGCCGAATGAGCAAACCCGAAGTCGATTATATAAAAGGAATACCGCCGGCAATTGCCATTGAACAAAAAGTAAATACCCGAAATCCACGTTCCACGGTGGGAACTTCCACCGAAATTTACGAATATATCAAACTTCTTTATGCGCGGATTGGAAAAACCTATTCGCCCATTTCGGGCAATCTGGTTCAAAAACACGAAGCGCAGGATGTGATTGATGCTGCAATGAATTTTCCGGACGGAACAAAGTTGATGGTTTTGACTTCGGTGGTTCCCACAACTGACAGGACTGTGACCGAACAACTTCAAAGTCTTCAATTACAAGGTTTCAGCCGCGTGGAAGTGGATGGAGAAACACTTCAAATCAGCGAATTGCTGAATAATAAAACGGATTTTGCCAACAAAGAAGTGTTTTTGCTGATTGACCGGTTGGTGGTTGAACATTCGCAAACTGCTATCAGCCGATTGACGGATTCTGTTGAAACTGCATTTTTTGAAGGAAACGGAGTTTGTCTGTTGAAAGTTTTTGTAGAGAATGAACCCAAATTGCTCTATTTTTCAAAGAAATTTGAGGCTGATGGAATGCATTTTGAAATTCCATCGGTTCACACATTCAGTTTCAACAGTCCGATTGGTGCTTGTCCGACTTGCGAAGGATTCGGAAAAGTGATTGGAATTGATGAAGATTTAGTGGTTCCGAACAAAACACTTTCCATTTTCGAAGATGCCGTGGTTTGCTGGAAAGGCGAAGTAATGAGCGAATGGAAAAACCAGCTGATTCATTCGGCAGCGAAATTCAATTTTCCGGTTCACAAACCGTATTATGAACTGACCGACGAACAACGCCAGCTGATTTGGACCGGAAACCGGTATTTCGAAGGACTGAATGCGTTTTTCAAGCACTTGGAAGCCAATCAGTATAAAATCCAGTATCGTGTTATGCTGGCGCGTTACCGTGGCAAAACCATTTGTCCCGATTGCAATGGAAGCCGGTTGAAAAAGGAAGCATCCTACATCAAAATAGATGGAAAATCCATTTCCGAGCTGGTTTTGATGTCAATTTATAAACTTAACGATTTTTTTCAACATATCAATTTAGACGAACAGGATGCTGCCATTGCCAAAAGGCTGATGGTTGAAATTACCAACCGAATCAACTTTTTGCTCGATGTCGGCCTGGGTTATCTGACGTTGAACCGTTTGTCAAATTCTCTTTCAGGTGGTGAAAGTCAGCGCATTAATCTGGCCACTTCGCTGGGAAGCAGTTTGGTCGGTTCGTTGTATATTCTGGACGAACCAAGTATCGGGCTTCATTCCCGCGACACTCATTTGCTGATAAAAGTGTTGAAACAACTTCGTGATTTGGGAAATACGGTGGTTGTGGTGGAACACGACGAAGAAATCATGCGTGCTGCTGATTATCTGATTGATATTGGGCCAAATGCAGGAAGGTTGGGTGGAAAAATTGTATATAACGGAACTCTCGATTCGATTTCTGAAAACCCTGATTTTGAAAATTCCTATACACTGAAATACTTATTGGGAAAGGAACAAATTGATATTCCAATTCACCGACGGAAATGGAATAATTACATTGAAGTGCTTGGAGCGCGCGAAAATAACCTGAAAGGAATCAATGTCAAATTCCCGTTAAATGTGATGACGGTTGTAACCGGTGTGAGCGGTTCTGGGAAATCGTCGCTGGTACGAAATGTGTTTTATGCGGCTTTGAAAAAACATTACGGCGGCGTGGCCGACCGAACCGGACAATTTGGAACGCTGAAAGGCAGTATGCATCTGGCAAAAGACATCGAATTTGTTGATCAAAACCCGATTGGTCGTTCTTCTCGCTCCAATCCGGTGACTTATATTAAAGCATATGACGAAATCCGTAAACTTTTTGCTGATCAGCAACTTTCGAAGCAAATGAATTATTCGGCTTCCCATTTTTCGTTTAATACCGAAGGTGGTCGTTGCGAAGAATGTCAGGGCGAAGGAACGGTAACGGTGGAAATGCAGTTTATGGCCGATTTAGTGCTGGAGTGTGAACATTGCCATGGGAAACGATTCAAACAGGACATTCTGGATGTTCATTATAAAGATGTCAATATTTTTGATGTGCTGGAGATGACAGTCAATCAGGCGATTGAGTTTTTTAGCGCTCAAACCGGAAATACAGAAAAGAAAATCGTCAAACGGTTGAAACCGTTGCAGGATGTTGGTGTTGGCTATGTAAAACTCGGACAATCGAGCAGCACACTTTCGGGTGGTGAAAGTCAGCGAGTGAAATTAGCTTCATTTTTGGCAAACGAAAAACCCGAACCAACCATTTTTGTGTTCGATGAACCAACCACCGGGCTTCATTTCCATGATATAAAAACATTGCTGAAAGCCTTTGATGCATTGATTCTTAAAGGTCATACGGTAATTATAATTGAGCATAATATTGAAGTAATCAAATGTGCTGACCACATAATAGATATCGGTCCCGAAGGTGGCGACAAAGGCGGAACATTGGTTTTTGAAGGAACTCCGGAAGAAATCAGATTCTGTGAGAATTCCTATACCGGAAAGTTTTTGAAGGAAAAGATATAAAAAAAGAAGCAGTTTCAATGTGATTTGAAGCTGCTTTTTTAGTTGATGATTAATCTGAAATTTAATTCATTCCTACTACTTCATAACCAATATTATCAACACAGGTTTTCAATGTGTCGTAACTAACTTCTTTTGAAAGTGAAAGTTTTGCCGAATTTGAGATTAAATCTACTTTGGCCTCTACTCCGTCAATGGAGTTCAACACTTTTTCAACCCGTGCGGCGCAATGACCGCAGCTCATTCCTTTTATTTGCAATGTTTTTTCTGACATAACTAGCTCTATTTAATTGATTTATTATTTAATTGTTGATTGTGAAACGGTTGGTTTAAACCGCATCAAACGTAAAGCATTCAATACCACAGTTACTGAACTCAAACTCATGGCAGCAGCAGCAAACATTGGATTCAATTTCCAATCCAACATGGTATAAAATACACCTGCAGCAAGTGGAATTCCAATAATATTATAAATAAATGCCCAGAATAAATTTTGTTTTATATTCAACATAACGGCATTACTGAGTCGGAGCGTGGTAACAGCATCGAGTAAGTCGCTTCTCATCAATACCACATCAGCCGAATCTATGGCAATATCTGTTCCTGCTCCGATCGCAATTCCAAGATTAGCTCGTGTAAGCGCTGGTGCATCGTTAATCCCATCACCAATCATGGCAACAATTTTACCTGCAGCTTGTAACCGGGCAATTTCTTTGTCTTTGTCTTGTGGAAGCACATCAGCAATCACCGTTGAAATACCAAGTTGATGTTGCATGGCGGCAGCTGTTTTGGCATTATCACCTGTGAGCATTATAACGTCTATTCCTAACGCTTGTAACTTTTCGATTGCTTCCTTGCTGGTTGCTTTTAATACATCTGCAACTGCAATGACGCCCAGAATTTCAGTATCACAGGCAATAAAAAATGGGGTTTTTCCTTCATCGGCAAGTTTATCGGCCAATGGTTCAAAATCGAGCAAATTTACTTTGCGGTCAATCATTAATTTCAGATTTCCGGCCACATAATTTTTTTCATTTATAATGCCTTCAATACCCAAGCCTGCAATTGCCTGAAAGTTTTCAATGGAGTGAAGTTTGATTTTTAGTTCTTTTGCTTTGACTAAAATGGCTTCTGCCAATGGGTGTTCAGATGGTTCTTCCAACGAAGCTGCAATTTCCAACAAATGCTTTTCAGTAACCGTTTTTGCTGTAAAAATATTCGTTACACGTGGTTTTCCTTCGGTCAAAGTACCTGTTTTATCCAAAACAACCGTATCAATTTTGTTTGCCATTTGAAGTGATTCGGCCGATTTAATAAGAATTCCGTGTTCGGCACCTTTTCCGGTACCAACCATAATGGCAACGGGAGTGGCCAAACCAAGTGCACAAGGACAGGAAATAACCAATACCGCAATACCCATTGAAAGTGCAAAAGCAAAATCGAGATGCATTTCCGGATTATGCTTTGCAAAGTAGCTCCAGAAAATGGTTGAGATAATTGCAATCAAAATAACAACAGGCACAAAAATACTGCTTATTTTGTCTGCCAGTTTGGAAATCGGAGCTTTGGAGGAAGCAGCATCTTCGACTAATTGTATAATTTGGGAAAGTGTGGTGTCATTTCCGATTTTAGTTGCCTTAATGGTAAAAACACCTGATTTATTAACACTTGCTGAAAGCACGGTATCACCTTTTTGTTTGAAAACGGGAATACTTTCTCCCGTCAGCGCCGATTCATCAACCGAAGAATTTCCACTAATAATAATTCCATCTACCGGGACACGTTGTCCGGGACGAACTACCACCATTTCGTTCAGTTCAACCTCTTCAACCGGAACTTCCATCTCGATTTTATTACGCATAACATTTGCTGTTTTAGGCGATAAGTCCATCAAGTGCGTAATAGCATCCGAAGTTCGGCTTTTTGATTTCGCTTCAAGGTATTTTCCAAGAGTAATCAATGTAAGAATTGTTCCGGCTGATTCAAAATATAAATCATCCATGTACCTGCTAACCGTTACCAAATATCCATGCCGCAATGCAAATGAGATGCGAAAAAGTGCATATAAACCATATAAGATGGCCGCTGATGAACCCATGGCTATAAGCGAATCCATATTCGGTGAAAGTTTTATCAGCGATTTGAACCCGTTTATAAAGTAATTACGATTATTATAAACAATAGGCAACAACAGCCAAAACTGAAGAAAAGCATAATAAAAACTATATTCAATTGTATGCAAGACTGCGGGATAAGGTAACCCGAGCATATGGCCCATCGAAACATACAACAAGGGAATTAAAAATGCGACAGAAATGATTAAATGATATTTCATTTTTTTCTGCTCTTCGAGAATATAATCTATTTTCGAACCAGACTTGGAAGCCGAATTTACTACAATATGACGAACATGAGCCTCATAACCAGCCATTTCAACCGATTTTTCAATCATATCGGTTGTAAGATGTAAATCATCAAAATCTACCACCATGCTATTTGTCAACAAATTAACATTTACTGATTTTACCGCTGGGAGTTTTCCAACATTTTTTTCAATATTGGCAACACAAGCGGCACATGACATACCTGTAACATCAAATTTTTCGATTTTCATTTGACCGGATTAAGTTTGTACATAAAAAAACAGTTTTCAAAACATTAAGTTCAATCGGTTTTGATAGGTCTTGCAAGTTTAGCCAATTTTTTTGTCACTACAAAATAAATGAGCTGTTTTTACTACCTTTGCAGCCTGATTTGAATGTTTATTTGTAAAAAAACATGAAAGAGAATATAAATCCTAACGAACCTAATATCCAGGAAATTGCCGATTTACTGACGGATATTGCAGCCGAGTTAATGACAGCGGGTGCCCATACTATGCGGATAATCCAGAACATATCACGCATGGCCGGAAAATTCGGGTATTTCATAGAGCTTTCTGTTTTTCAACAAAGCATAATGATGACCATAACACATAAAGAAGATTCATCAAACCGGATAACATTAATTAAAAAAGCAAGATCACTTGTTTTGAATTTTACCATAGTTTCCGACCTGAGCGCATTAAGTTGGGACACTTTTGATAAGGACTTAACGTTCGACGAAATAAAGATTCGGTATCATGAAGTAGTTACTCAAAAACGTATGTCGCGGTGGCTGGTATTAATATTGGTGGGTTGTGCCAATGCAGCTTTTTGTGCCCTATTCAAAGGCGACTTATACGCTATCGGACTTGTTTTCGGTGCTACCATTGTAGGTTTTTATTTGCGTCAAGAGATGATAAAAAAGCACATTAATCATTTGATTGTTTTTACTACAAGCGCTTTTGTGGCTTCATTAATAGCAGGATTGGGTTATGTTTTTCATTTAGGAAGCACACCTGAAGTGGCTTTGGCATCAAGTGTCCTATATCTTATTCCGGGTGTGCCGCTGATTAATTCTATTTTAGATATTATTGAAGGACATGTTTTGACCGGAATAGCACGGCTCGTGAATGCCACCAGCTTAATAGTTTGTATCGCTATCGGATTGTTTTCATCTATGCTCATTTTAGGTCTCGAAAAATTATGATAAGCACTGAATTTCTTTGTTTGATATTAATTGATGGATTATTGGCAGCCATTGCTTCCATTGGTTTTGCTGTTATTTCGAATCCTTCGCGAAAGGCTATCGCTGTTTCAGCATTGCTGGCTGCTTTTGGACATGGGTTGCGTTTTGCATTAATAAAATCGGGATTGGAAATATGGCTGGCAACATTCGTGGCGGCTTCCTGTATCGGATTATTGAGTATCTGGTTTGCGCGGATTATTCATTGTCCGGCCGAAGTATTCTCGTTTCCTTCGTTGTTGCCCATGATTCCCGGGTTGTTTGCCTACCGCACTATTCTTGGATTAATCAAATTTCTGCAATGCACCGATGCTACAAAAGCGCAGGGTTTTATGATGGATTTTTTCCGGAATGGACTCACTACCACGTTTATTCTTTTTGCATTAGTGGTTGGCGTATCGTTGCCGGTACTTTTCTTTCCTAAGCTTTCGTTTTCGGTAACCAGGAAATATTGAATTTGATTCCAAAAAAATAAAAACAAGGCAGATTTCACCCTCATTTACTCAAAATCTTAAACCTGCGCTTTACAATATTTCCTTCTTCGTCCTCCACTGTCAGGATATGATCGCCCATGGCAGGTGAAACCTCAATTTTGTGTGTTCCTTTGGTTTGGGTAATATAATCTTTGTCGATATGCCAGAACAGAACCGCATTCGGGTTGCGATGCACGGCTTCAAAAATAAGCATACCCTCTTCCTCATCTACTCCTTTGGGAATATAAAAGGCCGAATTGTTGTCGGGTTCCAGAATATCAATCACATGTTCGCGCTGCGGCTGGCAACCTTTCATATAAGGTGGCAACTGGGTATATTCCGGATGGTACTTCCGGTAAAAATACTCCTGCGATGGCGGTAATACAAACCACGAAGCAATATGCATACTTCCAACCGGATAACACTGGCCGGTAACCCGGTATGTCTCGGTGGAATCAAGAAAAACAGCCTGATGAAACGGACAGGCTTTAACCCGGTTTCCCCGCTTGGGAACATATAACGTGTCGGCTTCACAACGGTCGGTGGCACGAAAACCGCTTTGGCGGCAAACTCCGATTCGCTCCATATCCGAACGGGGCTCTTCAAACCACTTTGTGGGGTTCAGGAATTTAAAAATCTCAAACATCACAGGAGCTGCATGCGTAACTCCGGTAAGTCCGGGGCGCCCTTCCCCCGTGGAATTGCCCACCCATACCCCAACGGTGTATTGTGGTGTTACTCCAACAGCCCATGCATCGCGCGAGCCAAAACTCGTACCCGTTTTCCAACCGATTTTATGCGTGGAGGCAAAATAGTCCCAACCCATCTCGCCCCACGGACGGTTTACAGTGGAGAGTGCATCCAACGTGCACCAGACAGCTCCTGCACTGAGTTTGGATTGATCGGTTAATTCGGGTTTTTCCACGTTTTTATCGAACAGATAATGCGCTTTGCGGTAATCGTTGGCATCGTACTTTCCATAATTATCACCATACGATAAAAGTGAACGACCAAGCGCGGCATACATGGACGTGGTTTCGTAAAGGCTTACCTCTGCGCCTCCAAGTATAAGCGCCAACCCGTAATAGGATGGCGGTTGGGTGATGGTCGTGAAACCTAAGTTCCGTAATACACTATGAAACTTATCGACTCCATACTGTTCAAGTTCCCTTACCGCCGGAATGTTCAGCGAATGTGCCAATGCCAGGCTGGCAGGTACAGCACCTTCATAGGTTTTTTCAAAATTCTCCGGAGCATATCCACCAAAGCGTGTGGGAATATCAGCTACCAGCGAGTTAGGCAGCAATTCGCCATCGTTCAGCATAGAGGCATACAAAAACGGTTTTAAAATACTCCCGGAGCTGCGGACAGAAACCACATTATCCACATATTGTTCCTTTTTCTGGTCGGGAATTTCGGCATTACCCACATAAGCCAGTATTTCTCCGGTCTTTGTGTTTAAAACAAGTACGGCAATATTGTTGATATAGTTCTCCGAGTAATAACGGGCAAACTTGGTGGCCACACCCGTGGCAAATTGCTGTGTTTTGGTATCCAGGGTAGTGGTAATCCGCTTACCGGCAAAGCCATCGTTTACGGCTTTCTCCAGCAAATGGGATGCAAGTTGCGGCAATGCCTGCGGTTTGGAGGGCAATGGTTCCGATTTGGCCAGTTCGCAGGTATTTTTGTCTATAATCTTTAGCCGGTGAAGCTTATCCAGTAACCTGTTGCGTTTTTTCAGGAAAATGTCGTGGTTCTTTCCCGGAAAAACAAGCGCCGGAGCATTCGGCAGAACGGCAAGTGCAGCCGTTTCGCCCCACGAAAGCCGATTGGCGGGGCGGTTGTAGTACCTCCACGAAGCAGCTTCCAGACCAATGACGTTTCCGCCAAAAGGAGCATGCGAAACATACAGATTCATAATCTCCTTTTTACTGTAACCCAGTTCGAGTCGTACAGCCAGCACCATTTCTATTACCTTTGAGAAAAAGTTCCGGTTTTGCGCATTCCGGCTCAGGCGGATAACCTGCATACTCAGGGTACTTCCCCCGCTGACTACCCGGCCTTTGTGGATATATTGTACCAAAGCACGCCCGATGGAAACGGGATTTACGCCCGGATGATACGGGAAATACTCATCTTCAAAACAACGAATGGATTCCCTGAATTTTACAGGTACGGTATCCGGCATTGGAAACCGCCACTGGTAATCGGGAGCTATACGTGCCGACAGAAAATTCCCGTTCCGGTCATCAATAATGGTGGAATAGGAAGTATTGAACAAAGGTTTGGGTAAGGAGAAATAAAACCAACCCAACAAGACCGAACTTACACACACTATCCAGAAACGTGGTTTCGGATACTGCAGGCGGTGCTTTATGCACCAGCGCTTAAAGGCTTCAAAAGCCTTTAATGCAGTGGTTTTGAGGTTGGGGTAATCTATGCTGAGGGACATTAATGGTGATTTGTTCTTGTTGAACCCCTCCGGGGTTCTTTGTTATTTTGTGTGTTCATCCCCCGGTTACGTTTCACTCACCGGGGGTTATTCACATTATATCCCTTCGGGATATTTTTTGCAATCTTTTCTACTTTCCTCTAACTTTCTCACTTCACCACACTAACCCATTGCCCCGGTGTTCGGGCTTGTACGGTATGATCATACATAGCATCACATTGCACCGCCGGCAGATAGAATGAACCCGGATAGGCTGCATTGAGCAATACCCTGAATACCTTTTTCTTCCCTTTTTCCAGATCGAAATACAATAATACCCGATCATCGCGGATATCCTGATACCTTGGAACGTCACCGGTCATCTTGGTGCTCTTAACTGCATCCAACCTGGAGCTCATGATTTCCCAGCCTGAAGGGAAGATTTCCTGTATGGCCATATCCCTGTAGTTACTACGAACTCCCGGATGAACAACCGTAACTTCAGCATAAAAATCAGTTCCCTGTTTAAGCGTAACGGGGTTAAGCGGTTTATCTTTCATATCGAAATACCGCACTGTAAGCGAAAGGTTTTCAGCTGCCGCTTCGGTTTCTTTCATCAGAGGTATACCCTGCTGCTGAACACGTACATACAGGTTTTGTTTGGACTTATTTACTACCACTACGCTCTTTTTCAATCCTGAGTTGAAGTTTAGTTTGGATTGATAGATAGCCTTAGTGCTACTCACAACCGTCTTTACTCCATCAATGGATAAATCGAATTGCAAATTCTGACCGGTTGCATTTACCGCGGCGTATTTCGATATAGCCATCAACATATAAGCTGCTGTTTGGGTGCTTAACCATTTATCGGACGAAAGCTGATTAGCCATATCCTCCACCATTGGTTTAGCTTGTTCTGTACGTTTCAGTAAAACCAGTGTTTCCAGAATCATTGCCTGATCACGATCGGAACTTCCGTACGTATCCCAGTAATTTTCATTCAATGCAGGTTTCATTGACATTCCGTTTATAATTTGAGCAGCAATTTCCGGTTTACCTGCAACGGCATAGGCAGCAGCCAGCCTCCATTTTGCAGCATCATTGACGCGTGGTGTTTCCCGCAAGCGGTTCATAGCACTTAAAACAGGCTTTTTAGCCAATGCCAGCGTGTAAAGCCGGTAAGCCTGAATCAAATCTAATCCGTAATTATTATTCGAAGGCTGCCAGTTGTTGGCTTGTGTTGTCTGGTAATTAATCCATGGCTCAAGTAACCCGACCGGAAGCAGATAACCGCGTGCCTGTGCTTCAAGCATAAAATGACCTGCATAATTTGTACCCCAGTCGCTGACACCGTTAGATATTCCCGGCCAGTAAGAGAAGGCACCATTAGAGAGTTGGTACGATTTTATTTTATTCAGACAGGCATTTACATTGGTTTCAATTTCACCTTTTCGGACATCGCTCAAATCCATTACATTTTGCAGGAATAGTTGTGGAAAAGCAGCCGAAGTTATTTGTTCAATGCATCCGTGCGGATATTGAATCAGGTAATTCAGACTTTTCTGGATATTAATCGGGTAAATGTTCGAAACTTCAACCGTTCCATAATTGGTACCTTGTACACCAAAGGCTTCAATAGATTGCGTCCAGCTTTCGCCAGGTTTAACCGTGGCTTTTTCCGAACGGGTTACAGCCGGATTCGGCATTCTGATTTGCAGACTGGTCTCCGTGTACGCTTTATGTTCTCCTGAACTAACCGAAACAGCTATCTTTCCATAAGCAATCAGGTTCTTTACCTTTACATTAAATTCAACAATCTTCTCACCGGTTTTATCAAATACCAGTTCGCGGGTTGAACCATCCGTTACTTCAAAATATTTATCGGATTCCATTTTTACCGTTACATTCTTTACCGACTTATCGGTGGCAAAAACGGTAACAGGAACCTTAATCGTTTCCGTAGGACTTACAACCCGTGGAAGTGTGGCCAAAACCATCAACGCCTGCTTCACCGGAACAGTCTTTTCGGTAGAACCATAAGCACCTTTGTTGCCGGCAACAACCATCACACGGACAGAACCGATATAATTAGGCATCGTAAACGACAATGTTTTGGATTCCTTTGCATCAAGGGCTATCGGTCCCTGAAAAAGAACCACCGGTTTAAACCGATTGTTGTTTTCCTTTCCTTTCCGGTTCAGATACAAGTCACCACCAATGGCAAATAATCCCGAAAGCTTTCCGGTAAATGCTCCTGCAACGTATTTATATAAATCCCAGGTGCGAACTCCTAATGCTTCGTGTTTATAAAATTCATCCCACGGGTCGGGCGTTTTAAAACGGGTCAAATCAAGCAGCCCTTCGTCCACAATAGCAACCGTGCAGGTCATGGGTTTTCCCGAAGATTCTTTGACTGTTACCGAGAACTTTTCGTTTGGCTTCAATTCGTTTTTCATCGATATAACCGGCGAAAGATGCGTGGTCGGATCTTCGACAGTTACCATTTGTACGCCGTACATTCGTATCGGAAAATCGTTTTTGCTGTGATTGTGCGGCTGAATATACGAAACATGGACGTAAATATTCGGAGCCATTTCCTGAGTTACTTTAAAGTCGAATTTAGTCTTGCCTTTTTCGGGTGTAAACCAGAAATTCTGAATCACGCGGCTTCCTGTTTCAATACTTACCAGTGCACGACCCTGATGAGTTACGGGTAATTCAATGGAGACTGTTTCACCAACCTTGTATTGTTTTTTATTTGTCTGGAATATCAGCATTTCAGCACCGCCCGGATTCTGACTTCCGGCATTACTCCACCAGTCTTTACCGGTAGTATAAAAAATAGCACCGGTGCTGTGCCCGCCATTGGTATCGGTTACGCGAATAAATTTCCGTCCCCATATTTCTCCGTTCAACGTCATTTCATAAATGGCACGACCGTTTTTTACCTGAATGTAATCGGTTTTCATCAGCTTGGTATGTTCTCCCGAAACATAATCAGCCGTGTTCTTTTCGGCAGATTGATCCCACCACCAACGCCAGTAGACACTGTAAATCTCAATTTTCAACCGACCATCCATTGGTTTTCCATTCTCATCAACCAAAGCCATGGGAATCAGGTTTTTCTCATCGGCAAAAAGCGCGTTGTTCCAACCTTTTCCTTCCGGGATTTTTACACCGGCATACGCTTTGAATGGTGAGTAATTGAAAACATTCCGGTCAATGCTGAAATCGCCACTGGCTTCGTAAGCACGTGTTTTCATTTGCACCGCAACCATACCCGGGGCATCCGCTGCAAGATCCAATTTAAACTTAATATCTGCCGAACCATCGGCATTCACATTACCTTTATAGACAAGTATGTCCTGCGAAGTAAATTTCTTCACCGGATCATCAAATATATAGCCTTTACAGGTTTCAAAAGTGGTCTTTCCGGATGCTACAGTTGCTTCAATGGTTGCTTTGGCATTAGCAGCAGGTGCTCCGTACAGCCAGTTGACCTGCATTTTACCCGTTTCAACCACTCCTTTATGAAAAAGAGGAGAAGCAAAGTTCAGATTGATTTTCATCCGGTTTGGTTTTACGGTTTCAATCCGAAGTGTCCGCGCAAAGGTAGAACCGCCAACCTGAACTTTTACTGTCCAGTTTCCGGTTGGTGCATCGTCTGGTGTGGAAATATTAAAACAGTAGAAACCATTTACATTAATGGTGCGAACTACCCGTTGCGAAAGCTGTCCTGTAGGATTGTAGAATTCAAGTACAATCGGATGATTCGGCGGAAGGGCATTATTCTTATCTTCAAGGATAAAAGTCAGGTAAATCGGATCACCCGGACGCCAGACACCACGCTCTCCGTATATGAATCCCTTCACTCCTTTTTTGAGTTCTTCTCCTTTTACGTCAAACATACTTAATGAAAGCGATGAAGCATCATCCAACCGCAAATAGCCCCGTTGTTTATCTTTTTTGGCAATTAAAACAAAGGGTTTATCAGCCAGTTTCACATTGCACATCCCATTCTGGTCTGTTTTTACAGTGACCATAGGCTGATTTTGATAATTGCGAAATTCAACGTCAATATCTTTCAACGGATCGGCTGTTCGTAAATCGGTAATTGCTACAAAATATTCGTTGTTACTTCCGGCTTTGGCAATAATTCCAAAATCGGAAGCCAGTACATTGCGCGTAACGGTATGGTTGCCCATCATGTAATACGAATCTTTGGTTGGGTCATCTTTGTCATCCCAGTTGTACCCGCCACTTTCATAATCATAGCCATCTTCGTAATAACCCCAGAACGAATCATCCGGCTGATTGTAGCTTTCATTCGGATCTTTAGGCTCAACATAGGTATCAATCTTGTTTAAATCATCAGCCGTCCGTGCATAGAGCGAATGTTTTTTGCGGAAAGAGATTTCCACCCGGTAAATAGCTCCCGGTTCGGGTTCAATCAGTTTCGATAAATCGAGAGAGAAATTATTCCAGGTGTTATAGTCAATCGGAGTATCGGACATAAGTTTCACTTCCTTGCTGTAAAGCACACGTCCCACCCGCTTAATTTCCTGGTCGCCATTTAGTTGGTTCGTCTGCAAAAACTGAACAATATTATTTTCATAAATCTGGATAATCTTTACGTCCACAGCCGATAAACAAACCGCTTTAAATGGAAATAGTATGCCGTTGGTATGCGGCACAATCACGCCTTCGCCGATAAGTTCTACCTGTGGTTTCAGGCTCATAAATTTTATGACCGTGACAAAGTTCTTCCCAAGAGGTTTTTCTTGATTATTCTTCAATCCACTATAAACAATAAGCTTCACATTGCCGGTTAAGTCATCCTGAGGAATAATGGTGGCTACATTCCCGGAAACTATAACATTTTGTTTTATAGATGGGTATAATTTTATCAATCCGGTTATATCCTGCAATTTACTCAACGGATCGGAGAAGAAAACATCAATGGTCGTCTTGGGATTTGTGACCGTTTTAACGTGAATTACTTTGAATTCATCCAACCCCGGCATTTCAAAATTGGAAAAACCTTTATCACCTGAACCGATTTTATCTCCATCCCATTCAATTTTGAGTAAACTGCTGGCAATTTTCCGTTCCACACTGTCAATGGCAAATTCATGGGTTTTACCATCCGCACTATGATGCCACTGGAATTTATAATCGCTTTTATCTCCAGTGGCTTTCACCGTTTTTTCCAGATTGGCAGGTTCGGCAAAATCAGCTGTATATATAATTCCCTTTACTTTTTGCCATTTCCGGTCACTATCTTTCACGGGAGAAATGCCATTGAACTCATATTTCATTGCCTGACGAATAACCTGAAAACGAAAAGTCAGGGTTTTCATTTCATCAGGCACTTTCACAAACTTATCCACTGCAAATTCCACCGTATAAATTTGACCTGATGGTAATAATTTTGATGGAACAAATTCAATCGTTTGTTTATCTACCCATTTAGCTTGCCCTTCAATATCCGGACTAATCGAAAATGGGTTGAACGGCAATACTTTTCCGGGTGCTGCATCCGGAACTTCATCAATCAGCCTAACCTGAATATGTGTGGTATTAGAAACCACACCCGACGTGAAGGAAATTACATAAGCCGCAAAAGCCGGATTTACCTTAACAGGCATCATTTTTTTCTGACACGCAGGTGCTGCTAAAAGAAAAGTAAGGACTAAAAGATAGGAAATAACACGATTTCCATTGCAAGTGATTGATTTCATTGGCACGTGAAAAAAGGGTAAATAATTGAAAATTGCATTCAAACTGCAAATTTAATTTCTTTTTTACAAATCTAATGTGTTTTCATCATTTTTCTTAATTAAACAGACAAAAAAAACCTACTCCGGATTCAGAGCAGGTTCATTAACGGATTAATAGAATCAGTAGAATAAATAAACTTATTTTACCACTAACTTTGAAGAGGTAATATTATCATTAGTTTGTACTTTTATGGAATATACACCCGGATTCAAAGCGCTAACATCTATGTTATTTAAAGGAGTGTTTTTTCCTAATACTTTCCGACCTACCATATCATAGATTTCAATCTGTTTTTGTTGATTAGTCTGATTGGCAAAATAAATGGTTCCATTGGTTACCGGATTAGGATAAAACTGCGTTGGATCCGCTTTTACCGGATTAATGCCGGCAGCATCATCAGTTTTTAATTGCCATTTGGTTTTTACACGGAATCCATCAACTGTAATGCGCTGAGCTGCTTCAAACTGACGAAGAGCTATACAGGTAGGAACAATATCGGTTGTAGCGTCCATTGAAGTCAACGGTCCTAAACTTGGCTTGGCTGGTTCGGTGGAAAAGTTTTCACCTTCGGCAAACACATATAAACTTACACTGTCGTTTAACGCTCCGGCTACTATTTTATATTTGACAACGAAAAGATAGGTCTGACCAAAATTCAACAGGGTTTTTAAACTGTCCTGTGGTGTTGCCTGATTGAATGAAAATCCAACCAGCATTTGACCATTTTTGGGTTTGATAAATGTTCTGGCACGGAATGCGGTACTTGCAGTCGGATCATAAAAATGAAAGAAATAACCACCGGCACCCGTATTGGCAGTGGCGTTTACTAAAAACGAAGCATAAACCGAACCGCTGGTTTGTGCTCCGAACGATTTATTTACATCCTGTCCTGTGTTGTTAACTCCGGCAGCAAGACCGATGTTAGAGCCTACATAACCGGAAAAGGTTAGTCCCTGTGGTGTTACTAAAACTGGATTTGTTGCAGCATTAATGCGAACCGGACCTAACCCTGCTTGTCCAAATGAAGAATTAGTAACAAATAAAAAAAATAAGAAATATAGTTTTTTCAACACGATTGATTTTTAGATAGTTGTTTTTGGAATTTATAAAATTCAGTTTTTTATAATTGGAAACTTATCGAAGTGTCATATAATCATTTACCGCTTTACGGATAAGAATGGCATCATTCATACTTAAACCTGCGGGAACATACGAATTTACAACCGGATTCTTATTGAACAATGAATTATAAAATGTACAAGCAATTAAAAATGTACCCGGCAAACCGGGGTGTTTGTTGTCAGTAAAATACAAATTCAGTTGTGGATAAGTATTGACAACATATTCCCAAACCAACCCGACAGGTACAACCGGAGCATGAATCTGTTGACCTACATAAAGATAGGCAGACGACAAGGAAGTAATATCACCCGGTGTGGCTTTTTCAGGCCAGGTCATATACAGCACGGTGGAAGCACTGTCTTTTTTTACTTTCGCATCCAGCAATGTGGCATACTGTAAAAACAAATCCCGGTTGGTCATTGGTCGTGTGCTTTGTTCCTGTAAAACAATCTTATTCCATTTATCACTTCTTATTTTTCGTATCGTCAGCGAATCGTTATAATGGTCCTGCAACGTATATGAACTAACTGCAATCTTTTGGATAATATACGATGTCGAATCCGACGACTTATCTGCATTCAGCATTTGTTGAAGATGATAATCAACTCCGCTGTTATAAAAAGTAAAACTATTCCCCACAAAAAGCACCTTGTATGTTTTTGATTTAGAGTGTATTACCACTGTATCATCACAAGCACTGATGCTGCATATCAACAAACATACAATCAAATATTTAAAAAACTTCATACTTAACCTATCAATTCTTTTGCTTTTATCATGTCAATTTCATTCTCGGACTTTGCCACCACTACCGTGGCAATGGCATTGCCGATAATATTGGTAATTGCACGTCCTTCACTCATAAAGCGGTCGATTCCCAAAATTAAAGCTATTGCCGCTACGGGAATTCCACCTGAAAGCGGCAAAACAGCTGCCAAAGTAATAAAACCACTTCCTGTAACTCCTGCTGCCCCTTTTGAAGTAAGTAACAAAACCATCAATAAAGTGATTTGATGTGAAATATCCATGTGTGTGTTGGTGGCCTGAGCCAAAAAAACAGCCGCCATGGTCAGATATATAGAAGTTCCATCCAGATTAAACGAATAACCCGTGGGAACAACCAATCCAACAACCGGTTCAGAGCAACCGGCTTTTTCTAATTTTTGCATCAATGTGGGCAATGCAGCTTCAGAAGAAGATGTCCCCAGCACAATCAACAATTCTTCTTTTATATATGCCAGTAATTTGAACAGATTAAATCCGGCAAGTTTTAAAATTCCTCCCAAAATAATGATAATAAACAGAATACAGGTTATGTAGAACGAAAGCATTAATTGTCCCAACGATTGTAATGATGCTAACCCGTATTTTCCAATGGTGAAACTCATGGCACCCAATGCACCCAGTGGAGCGACACGCATGATAATTTTAATTACGGCAAAAAGTCCGGTTTCGACCGATTTGATAACTCCCAAAACAGGTTTTGCTTTTTCACCTATTTTTGAAAGGCCAAACCCGAATAAAACCGAGAATAAAAGAATCTGAAGTAAATCGCCGTTGGACAATGCATTAATTATATTATCCGGAATGATGTGAATCAGAAAATCCTGAACATTTGTACTTTTACTTTGAGAAAGATATGATTCAACCGCTTTGGGGTCAAGAGATGCCGGATCAACATTCATTCCAACACCCGGTTTTAAAATATTGATGACAACCAACCCGATAATAAGTGCCAGTGTAGATACTATTTCAAAATAGATAAGTGCCTTGATTCCAACCCGTCCAACCTTTTTCGCATCCTGCATGCCGGCAATTCCGGTGACAATAGTACAAAAAATAACCGGACCAATCATCATTTTTACCAGTTTGATAAATCCATCGCCGAATGGTTTTAACTGCACTGCGAATGAAGGATATAAATACCCCAGCAAAATACCGATTAGTATGGCAATAATAACCTGTACATATAAGCCTTTGAAGAATTTAATCATAGTCTGCGGGATTAAATGATGCGTGTTATATTAATTTGATCCGGTTGGAGTTTGCTTGAAATCAGAATACCACCTGAAAAATAAGTGAACCAACCAGTTTTGTACTGTTATCGGGATATTTCAGCGAAGAAACTGATGCCTGCATCTTAAGATTATTCGCTTTAAAGTATTTGGAGAATCCAATCGTTGTAGCTGTTGTATTCTTTATGATCGAATTTGCATCAGCTGCAAATTCCGGTGTCAATGCATCATAACGGACATCCAGCGCATAACCATCTTTGGTTACATACCCAATCTGTGCATTATAAGCCGAACCTAAGGCCAGGAATTCGCTGATTTGAGTGGGCAACAACGGACTGGTTAACGAAGCTGCCGTGTAACTTCCATCCAAATTCGTGGCGGTGGCTTTTACAAATTCACCAAGCACCGAAAAACCTCTGAATTTAACAAGAATATCGGCATATAATTTCCGGTAATCAGGCAATTTGATACCTCCGTTTACATTATAAAACTGAAAATTGCCGTGTCCTTCACCTACCGAATTGCTGACACCAGCGTTATAGCTTGCAGCACCACCAATCACAAATTTCAAATCCTGTTCATGCATTAAATCGGGTATCAGATTATCATTTCCTTTTGAAAAGTAGCCAAGAGGGTATAAATCAATACGACCGGCAAATTTTAAGCCTCCCAAATCAGTATCGCGTGAATCGGCACCAAATGAATTTCGTCCATCACCGGATGTTACTGAAACCTGTGGAACAATTCCAATGTTGCCAAGGGTGAGTTTTTGAGTAACAAAAACGCCAAACTCCCGACCTGACTGACAGAAAGAAGTACTTAACAAACTCCGGTCGGCAAACTGCAACTTATCTTCCATCACCAACATTTCACGGTTGTTGGAAACCGCCTGCATTTGTCCTGCTGTAATAGTCATATCTTTCAGCGGCCTGTAGGCAATCCATGCATCCAAAAGCGGAAAGCCCAAACTAAAATCGGTCTGAAGGAAGAAACTCACTTTTTCTTTAAATGCAGAACCCGAAAAATTAAAGTATGTTCGGTTTACATTGTAATAAAAATCAGGAGTTTGCAGAGTGCTCAGTTTTTGGAAACTTACTTCCGGTTGAATCATTCCGCTTATTTTGAACTGGTAAGCTCCGTCGTTTAGTCCGAAGTTAATACCATTTCCCAATTCGTAGGAAATTTTATTTTGAGCTTGCAAATCAAGACTGATTGTTTGCGTGAGAGCTATAAATGAGATACAAAAAATTAATTTTTTCATAAAATTTAATCTTATTGATATGTGTTATAAATTTGAGTTTCCAACATACCTGTACACAGGCAGTTCTTTGTTTAAATCTGTTTTTAGTATGGAAAACGAAACAAAACTATTGGGAGCTTCCGGTTCGAGCACTTCCACTGCCAGGTTTGATTTTCGTTGATTCAGAGATACAACAAATGTTCCTGCCGGAAAACTTCGTTTAATAATTGCTGTTTTGACCTTTACATCCTGCCGGAAAACGCCTTCGTCTTCTTCCGAATCTTTTTGATATTCGGAAATAATATAATTTTCAACTTCCAGTTCGGTCGTTTTTTTTAATTCGGTAACTTCCAACCCAAGGATTTTAAGCTTTTCCACCAAAATAGTTTGATCAGGCATTAAAATGTATGCCGTAGGTCGTTTGCGGGTGAGAACCGCCTTTGATTTCCATGCATCGCCCAGGTTTACATCAAAGTCCGTTTCTTTGTTGGTATCCAAATCAATCATTTTCAGTTTTTCTTTTTCAACCGGTATGGAACTTTTGGCAACAACTTCCGGATTCGGGTTGGCAACAGCTTTATTGATTTCGGCTTTTACCTCATCGGCATTGTCATAAGCCGTTTTCATATACGAATAAGCTATCAGAAAAATACTTTGAACCCTTCGTTTTAAGGAAGTCCGACCAAGCCCCACGCCGCGAATTTCGATTAAACTGGAAATGGTATTGGCCAATGCATACGATGTGGCACTCGAACGGGCACTTGCCGAACCCTGATTTATCTGAACAGCTCCAAGCACTTTATCGGTGGTAAAGTAATCGTGGTGTGTCAGTTTATTTTCATCCAACAGCTTGGCAGCATTGCTCACAAACCTGGATTTGGTATATTCACGCAGACTTTTGGGAACGTTCAGATTGCCGGAATACATAAACATGGCATCAAAACCCGGCACTGCGCCATAATCACCAAACTGGCTGTAATCTTTCCGGTAGGGTTGATATTCATGAAAATCAATGGCCACATCAGCCATAAAATCACTGAATGCTTTTTTCAGAATAATGCTTTCAGGAATAATCAGCTTGGTTTGGTCGCGATTTAAATCAAGTCCGTTAGCAGCAGTTCTTTCCAGCATTTCAGCACCATCAATATTGGCCATGGGAATTATGGCGATTTCAAGCTTGTTCAGCAAATAAGAATAGTTGCTGTCATTTAGAAGCTTGTCCAGCAGATACAAAACACCTTCTGTACTTCCGGGTTCATCGCCATGCAGCGAAGCCTGAATCCATACTTTGATTTTCTGTTCAGAACCATTGCTTTTTCTGTTCAGCAAAATAAGCGGAATTTCCTTTCCTTTCTGGCTTTTTCCGATAAAACTAAGGTTCATAACATCGGCATGTTTGCTCAATTGGGCATTGATGAAAGTCATCATTTCTGAATAACCTGTAAAACCCTTTTTTTTCTGAAATGCCGGTGTATTTATCTCAATTTTCGGATCGGGAAAGAATTTTTCCGTCACTTTGTTTTCCTGACGGTTTTGAGCATTGCTACAAACGGCCAGAGAACAAAGAAATATGATGAATAACTTCTTCATAATTTAAAAGGATATTGAAGTGATTACGTCCATTATCCATTGATTTCCGGTAATCGGAACTCCGGCAAAATCATTCGAGCCTGGTTTTGCAACCACATACGTCAGCGAACCTTGAATTTTAAAACCATATCCTCGGCCCATATATTTCGAAAGTCCAACCGTGTAATAATCCGGGCGGTTATAGAATGTTCCGTTATTTAAAAATGAGTGAGTATCGGCTTCCAAATGGGTATAACGGGCGTCGACTGAGATTCGGTTTTTAAATACATACCCCATTTGAATATTATAACCTGAACCAAGCATCATGCGATCTTTTACATAATTCGGAACGTCTTGTATACCGTTTACCAGAAAAGTAGTTGCAGTTGTTCCATCGGTACGAACCCGTTGTGTAATTGAACCCGGAACAGTAGCTGATGTACGCACAAATTCTCCGATAGCTGAAAATCCACGGTATTTGAATACAAAATCCACTCCGTATTTCATAAAATTCGGCAAGGATTCCCGGCTTAAACTGTCGAGATATAAAATGGAACCGCTTGTGCCGCCTTCACGGCTGCTAACTCCAACATTATAGCTGAAATTACCACCGATGACCAGTTTAGGCGATTGTTCACGGACAATATCAGCTTCACGGGATTGACCAAAATTGGCAAATAATCCGAATGGCAGAAAATCCAGTCGACCACCGAATTTCAATCCTCCGTGATCTTTCAACGTTACATTTATTCCATCACCATTTGTGACGTTCAAATAGGGCTTCAAATACATTTTTTTGCCAATTTTGTACGTCCCATCCAAAAACAAACCGAATTCACGAATGGTGGCGAAAGCTGAAGTAACTTTACTTCTTTCTACCAGTTGTAAAGTCTGTGAACCCATCATCAGTTCCCGGTTGTCAGTTGGTGTACTTTTTTGCCCAAAAGTTATTTGTAACTGTTTATTCACATTATATGCCACCCAGGCATCCATTAAAATACTGCTGGAAGCATTTCCGGTTTCGGAAGTTCCGCTTAAATCAATTTGCAATCCGTATTCTATTTTTTTGTGATCCACATCACCCGAAAGTTTCAGATTCAACCTGCGTAACCGGAAACGACTATATAAATCTTTATGATTCGGATCCTGAAAAAGTGTTCCCTGATATGAAGGCTGTACAAATCCATCCAAATCAATTTTATAATCTTTTCCGTCGGTAAAAGTCATTCCTTCGCCAAAAGAATAGGAGTGCAATTTTGACTCCTGTGCGGGTAAATACACAGGAATCAAAATGCTTAAAAGAATTATTATAATAAGATTGTTTTTCATGAAATTTAAATTTTTATGGTTTTAAATTCCATTCAGTATTTACCCTGATTCCGTCAACTGTAATTCGTTGAGCAGCATCAAACTGACGTAATGCAACACCGGTTGGAACAATATCAGCAACCGTTCCTGTCAATGGACCTATGGTTGGTGTGGCGGGTTCGTTGGTAAAATCGTCACCCTGAGCAAAAACGTACAGACTAACATTGTCATTTGTAGCACCATCAACAATCGTATATTTGACAACCATCAAATAGGTCTGACCAAAATTTAATTGAGTAGACATGGTAGCTTGTGCTGGGGAAGTTCCAAATGAGAAACCTACGGACATTTTTCCCGGTACACCCGATACAGGTGTAATAAAAACTCTTCCTCTATGGCTTGTAACTGCATTAGGATCAAATATATGGAAGAAATAATCTCCGGCAACTGAAGTTGCAGTGGCATTAACCATGAATGACGAATAAATTGAATCCGCTGTTGTATGAGCTCCGAAGGATTTATTCTCATCGATACCCGTATTATTTACTCCGGCTGCATTACCAATACCTGAGCCTACATAACCCGTGAAAGTCAAACCCGGCGAAGTTACCACAAGTGGATTCGTTGTTGCACTATGAATAGCCCAGCCATGAAGCGTAAGTGCATCGCCGGCAGGGAAATCAAAGTCTTCAACTAATAAATATGGTTTTTTAGGCGGTATATCGTCGTCCAGAATGGTGAAAACAAGCTTCTGATTATCGTTGGAATTTGCACCGACTAAGGATTTTATAGTTATAGTAACTGTCTGATTTCCCTGTTTCAGATTATCCGGTACAGCCGTTAATTGGGCAGTTCCTGATAAACTTCCAGCCGGAATGATTATGACACTTGGTTTGAGAGTAAAGTCAATACTATCACCTTTAGCTGTACTGCCAATTGTATCCAGCGTTACTGCTATATCATTCTCCGAAGCTACTAAAACAGAAGCTGTAATAGTTGCCACGCCGGCATTTTCAGAAATGCTGGTTACATCAGAAGTTAGTGTAACAAAAGGTTTTACATCATCGGTTTTACAGGAAGTAATTAATCCGGTGGTGATTAGAAAAAGTCCCAGAAATAACTTGATTTTGTTCATAATTTTTTTACAGTTGTATAATATCAGAAACTAAAGCGAATAATCAGGTTGAAATCATTTTTATTTAATTACTAACCTGGAGGAATATGATTGATTGTCAGCAGTAACTTTTAAAACATACATACCACCTTTCAATTGCGAAACATCCACTTTGCTCAGCAAAGTTTGGTGACTCAGTACTTTTTTTCCAACCAGGTCAAAAATTTCAATTGATTTTGTTGAATTGCCTGCATTTGTCAGATTCAAATATCCATCTGTTACCGGATTGGGATAAAATTCAAGGTTTTTGCTGGAATTAATTGAATTTAGACCGGTAGGATTATCTTTGTCTAACTGCCAGAATGTTTTAACACGAAATCCATCGACCGTAATACGTTGATTTGCATCCCATTGACGTAAAACAACACAAGTTGGAACAATATCAGCTGCAGTCCCGGTTAAAGGGCCCAGGGTTGGGGTTGCAGGTTCAGTGGCAAAATTATCTCCTTCAGCAAAAACATACAAACTTACATTGTCATTTAAAGCTCCATCCATAATGGTATATTTCACAACAAACAAATAGGTTTGTCCAAAATTCAATAATGCATTTGGTAAACTGTCTTGTGCAGCAGATGCATTGAAAGAAAAACCAACCTGCATTTTCCCTGATACAGGCTTAATAAATGTTCTGGCTCTGAATGCAGTACTTGCTGTAGGATCATAGAAATGGAAAAAATAGCTTCCGGTAGCGGTATTTGATGGAACATTCACTAAAAAGGATGCATAAATGGAGCCGACAGCAGTTTGAGCCCCAAACGATTTGTTAATATCTTGTCCTGTGTTATTTACTCCGGCTGCAAGTCCAATGTTAGAACCAACATAACCCGAAAATGTAAGGCCAGGAGAAGTAACTAAAATAGGGTTTGTGGTAGCAGCACTGTGAGCCGTCCAACCGTGAGCTGTTAATGCATCACCAGCCGCATAATTAAAATCTTCCACCAATAAAGGTGCTTGTGCAAAAGTTAAGCCTCTAACGCACAATAATGCGAATAAATAAATTTTTTTCATGACAATAAATTTTTAAAATTTATAATTTCTTCTTTATTTAATAACAAATCCAGCAGAACTTGTCTGATTGTTGGCAGAAACCTTCAATACATATATTCCCTGATTCAGGGACGAAACATCCAAACGGTTGGAAGCAGTTTGCAGGTTCATTACTTTTTTACCAACCACATCAAAAATCTGTACATCTTTCATGGACGAACCGGCATTTGATAAATTTATAACACCATCGGTTACCGGATTTGGATAACAAATTAAAGTTTGATCTCCATTTATCTGATTTATGCTTGTAGTCAGATCATTAATCAAATTCCATTCTTTTCTGACACGGATGCCATCAATTGTAATTCGTTGATTTGCATCCCATTGACGTATTGCCACACAAGTTGGAACTATGTCTCCTGTTGCATCAGCAGTTGATAATGGACCTAAAGTTGGTGTTGCAGGTTCTGTGATAAAATTATCACCTGCTTTGAAAACATACAAACTTACATTATCATTTGTTGCACCATCAACAATAGTGTATTTTACAACAAATAAGTAAGTTTCGCCAAAATTTAATAACGTAGGAGAGGTGGCCTGTGCTGCTGAAGCGTTAAATGAAAAACCTACTGCTATTTGTCCTGATTGAGGTGTAATAAATGTTCTTGCTCTGAAAGCAGTATTTAGTAACGGGTCAAAAAAATGAAAAAAGTAGCTACCGGTAGCAGTATTTGTCGGAATATTCACCATAAAAGAAGCATAAATGGAACCTGCGGTTGATTGAGCTCCGAATGATCTGTTTTCATCATCACCGGTATTATTAACGCCAGCCGAAAGTCCAATACCAGATCCTACATAACCTGTAAAACTTAAACCAGGAGATGTCACAACAATTGGGTTTGTAGTTCCACTGTGAATGGCCCAGTTATGAAGAGTTAATGCATCACCTACAGTGTAATCAAAATCTTCAATCAATAATGGAGAACCTGCAAAAGCGAAACTGCTTATGCACAGCATAAAAAATAAGTAAATTCTTTTCATGATAATTAAATTTTAATGATTAATAATTAGTTGTATTTGAAAATGTATAGTTTTTTATTTGTTTAATTGCATATAATCATACACTGCTTTCCGGATGGTTACCGCATTAGCTGAACTTAATCCGGTTGGCAAGTATGTGTTTTTAATAGGATTTCTTCCAAAAAGGGAATAATAGAAAGTACACGCTATCAAATAAGTTCCGGGCAAAGAAGGATGTTTATCATCGGTATAATAGATATTTATCGTTGGATAAGTTTTTACAAAATAATCCCAGACTTTCCCAACCGGAACGACCGGTGCATTTAATTTCTGTCCAACAGAAATATAGGCAGAAGCGAGTTGAGTAATATCAGATAGCGATGCTTTTGGTGCCCAGGTCATATAAAGAACCGTTTTTGCATTCATCTTTTTAATTTCTGTGTCGAGCAACGTGGCATATTGCAAAAAAAGATCCGGATTATTAATCGGTCTAGTGCTTTGTTCCTGCAATACTACGGTATTCCAGTTATCGCTTTTAATTTTGGCAATGGTCAGCGGATCATTATAATGAGCTTCCAGCGTATATGAACTTACCGCAATTTCCTGAATATTATATGTTAATGAATCGGACGAAACATCGGACGAAAGCATATTTTGCAGATGAAAATCCACGCCACTATTATAAAAAGTGAAACTATTCCCGATAAACAGCATTTTAAATACCGGCGGTTTTGTAACCGTTGTAACCCAACCGTGATTGGTTAAAGCATCTCCGGCAGGATAATTAAAATCCTCGGCTAATAATGTTGTCTGGCTGAAAGCCAAAATATTACCCAGAAACAGTGAGAAAGCAACTATGTAACTTTTAATTTTCATTTGTCAGTACAGTTTTCGTAACAGTTACATTTTACTATTTCGTTGTTTTTCATCATTTTATGTCCTTTTGAAATCACATCAGTCAAATTCAATTCGGCATCAAAGAAACATAAATCTGCATCAAAACCGACTTCAATTTTTCCTTTTTGTTTAAGCGAAAGGTTTCTGGCGGGATTGGTAGTAATTAATTTGAAAGCATCTGTTATACTCATGCCACCTTCCTGAATCAATAGAATTACCTGTTTCAAATTCAAATCCACCGGTGCTTTGTAAAGAGTTGTAATATCTCCGTTGGAATTTTTCCTGGCCATTCCGGCATTTCCATCGCTGCTAAAAGTCATATTATCAATGGAAACTCCCTGTTCCAAGGCATAAATCACCTGTTTGTACGGCAAATCAAATTTGGTTCCACCGGTCGAAATATCAATCATACCGCCTAATTTCGCAAATTCAATGGCCTGTTCATAGAGTTCTTTGGTGCGCCCAACATGCGTTGGGGAAATGTGGTGAATCGGGAAATGATATTTTTTTACCAGATCAAGTAAAATATCCATTCGGCTTTCGAGCGCTCCGAGATGTACGTGCAAAATACCGCCTTTCCCTGATGTCAAACCACCTACATGAACTTCGCGCAACAATTTTAGTAATTCATTTTCAGTAGGAAATGAAGCCCGTTCGTCGCTGATGGCCGTTTTGCAACCAATTACCTTGTCGATAAAAATCATATCTTCGAGCACGCTTCCCAATAAATGGCTGGTAGGATAACCAAAATAACCGGTAAGCATATAAGCCGAAATTCCATCCTGATCGAGTGCTTTTACTTTGGCATACAATCCCTGCAAAGTTCGGGTAATACCGTCAGTTCCAAGCATTCCAACCACCGTTGTTGTTCCGCACTGAATTAATTCCGTGATGCTGATTTCGGGCGTCATGGACGAAAAAGCCTGTTTTCCGCCTGCACCTGTTAAATGAATATGTTGGTCGATAAGACCGGGCAGAACGATTTTTCCTTTTGCATCAATCGCTTCAACATTGAGATTTCCTGTCTCAATATTTTCATCAATGGCAAGAATTTTTTCTTCTCCAATCAAAATGTCTTTTTTTCCAAGATAATCAGGCGAATAGACTTCCGCGTTTTTGACAATTTTCATCATAGTACGTGTAATTAAAAAACAAAGTGAAAAATAAGCATGGCAATTAAAACCGTTGTCAATGGAATCAAATTCCGTTTGGCCAGTTGATATGGTGTGATTCCGGCAATTTCAGCGGTGGCAATAACCACTCCGGCAATCGGTGAAGTGGCACGACCTAAACTGGAAGCCAACTGCATGGGTAAAATTATTCCTGCGCCATCCACACCCATTTTCAACGCAATTCCCGGCACCAAAGGACCAAATGAAAAGAACGAAGCATTGCCGCTACCCATCAACATGGATGCACCAAAAATCATGACTGTCATGACAATTCCAATTCCAACAGCACCAAGTCCGAAATCCTGCGAAACGCCCACCAGACTATTGATAAAGCCGAGGCTGATAAGTCCGTAAGAAAATATTTCTGCTGTAATAATCAGGCTGATAACGGTTGCAAATACTTTTCCCATGGCTTCCCAGAAAACTTTCAGCGAACTGAAAACTTCGCTTACGTTTTTTTTGTGAATCATTTCAAATATCAATGCCACAAACAAGGATAATATCATGGCTGTGGTAGTGTCTAAATTGATTGCCGGATGAAAAATTGTGAAGAACTTAGAGAAGGTAATCAACAATACCAATGGAAGTATCGGAAGGAAACTATAAATCAACGGGGCTTTCGATTTCAAACTGGCAGTATCAACAACTTCAGCCACGTGGTTTTCCTTCTTATCATAATACCTGTTGACAAAGAAATAAACAACAGCCATCAAAATGGTCAGAGGAATAGCCAGTGGCAGTTGATTTTCAATAAAATACTGGACATTCGATTTGCTGATTAATTTGGAAGCCAGCGCTGTATTTGCCGATGCTGGTCCCATATCAAACACGGTACAGGCTACAATTACGGAAACAGCCGAAGTTTTACTAACGCCCAGACTTACCAGAACCGGAAAAATAGAAGCTACCAAAAGCAGTCCCAATCCTGCTGCAGAAGGCGTAGTAATAAATAAGAGCTGTCCGATTGGAATAACTAATGAAGCGGCCAGATAAGGCGTTTTTTTGAAAATAGAGAGTGGTTTCATCGCAAGATAAACGAGCGTATCGCTTGCTCCGATTTTTTTCATATAAGCCACGTAGCCGCCAATGGTCATAATCATTAGTCCTACATCTGCTCCCTTACTGCTCAGCGATTCTTTAATAAGTTCAAAAAGGTCGAAGAATTTAAGGTTGGTAGGGTCTTTCAGTCCGGGCAATTTAAAGCCCAGAATCAAAGCAAAAACCATCATGAACAGCCCGCTGAAAAGCAAAACAGCCTGTGCATTATACTTTTTATAAAGCAAATATGCTACAATTACAATAAATAATAAACTAAGAATAGTTCCTGCCAATTGCATAATGATGAATTCAAGGTTAAAAAGATTCGCTGAAATCTGAAAACTCTGTCTATTCAATCTCTGTAAGATGTGAAAATATAAACTTTTGGAGTTTCAGGTTTATAACGGCAACAAAGAAACCCGAATTATTACTATCTTTGCCATACCAATTCTATTTATTTATACATACCAATATGGAAGACATCCTGACCAGAATTTCGCAAATTTATTCTGAAATGAACATGAAGAAAAAGTCAAAAGGTGAAAGCATAGCCCTCTATCAGCAAATTCACAGGTTGATTAAAGATGCCATTTTGAATAATGATATTCCCGAAAATAGTCTTTTACCTTCAACACGTCAACTTGCCACGACCTTAAAAGTGTCACGGAGTACCATAATAAAAGCTTATGAATTGCTTTTAATTGAAAATTTAATCGAAGCAACCACGGGTTCAGGACATAAGGTAAAAAGTGTTTTTTCTGAGACACAACCGTCAAAAAATCATGATTTCAGTCGGTTTGGTTATCCCGAATTATCAGAAACCGGTAAATCATTCCAAAAAAATGTTTCATTAATCAATAGTACCGATGATAAAGACATTGCTTTTCGTCCGGGCTTGCCGCCGCTTGATATTTTTCCGGTAAATCAGTGGAAAAACCTCAGTAACCTTTACTGGCGGCACATAAAATCATCGGCATTAACTTATTCCGGATCGTCGGGGACTGACCAACTAAAAAAAACGCTGGCCAACTACCTCAATTTAAGCAGAAATATCAAATGCGACCCGCGTCAGATAATCATTATTTCCGGTTCTCTTCAATCACTTTATATAATTGGTAATGTGTTGATTAATCCTGGAGACTTTATGACTTTTGAGAATCCGACGTTTCCCAATGTAATTTCTATTTTCAAAGGACTTCGTTCCAATATTCAAACTGTTTCGGTTGATCAGGAAGGATTGAAAGTGAGTGAATTGACTCAACCCGGTCATATCCGGTCAAAGGTGATTCATACAGTACCATCCTGTCACTATCCAACCGGAGTGAGAATGAGTCTGAACCGCCGGCTGGAATTACTGAAATGGGCCAACGAACACAAAACCATGATAATCGAAAATGATTATGAACACGAGGTAAATAATTACAAGGATTTTATTCCATCCCTTTTCAGTTTGGATACCGAGCAACGCACCGTTTTTTTAGGTACTTTCAATCGCCTGTTGCATCCTTCCATTCGGGTTGGATACATGGTTGTTCCTTACTATTTACTCGATGCGGTGGAAGCATTGCTGAACCATTCCCACCGGTTTGTTCCTTCTTCCATTCAGGTTGTTTTGAGTCAGTTTATTGAAAAAAATTACCTGTACAATTATGTGAAGAACGTGATTGAAATTGCCGAAGAGCGAAAAAAACTGTTTTGCGATACTTTTGAAGAAAGTTTTGGCGATGCTTTATTATTGCGACCAAGCCCTATCCGAAGTCTTCACGTGTTGGCTGAAGTCAGTCCTGATTTAAAAGACAAGGATCTTGTAAAACATTTTGCAAAACACAATATTGTTGCACATGCCTACAGCAAATGTTTTGTCACCGAAAACCCGCCACAGGGATTGATTCTCGGATATACTCCGGTACGATCACCAATTATAAAACAAAAGATCGGACAAATGGAACGGCTTTACAAAGGGTTTAGTCACGAGTAATTAATATCTGATACAAAAAAATCTATTCCATTTGAAATAGAATTTCAAATTTTATACAATTTATTATAAACTACCGACTAATCAGAATTTCTTAAATCCAACAATTTCCCTTACTTAACGAATAGTTTTAGTGGCATTTTCCTGAGCTTTTAACTTAGTCAACTCTTACTTTCGAAACATACGCTTCGTCTTTTATCTGTTCTTTTAATTTTAACCCATCCCACTGGATCTATCTCTCCTTTAATGATAAACAGTTCGCGTTTGTTGACATGATTTGCCACCCCATCGTAATGTACTGCATTAATAATGCAGATTCCAAATTCTTAATAAAGTGTTTTTACGGTGGAATTTTTGAAATCTCATCAACTAAGGCTAACTTATGTCTGTTAAATAAATATATTTACTAATACGATTGTTCACAAAACCCAACTGACAGTGCTGATATTTAAATATTTATTGAACATATCCTGAGGCTCTGGTGAAATTATGATAATAAAAGTGCGTATATTTGTCATTAAAATGAAAAATGTTAGTGTGTTTATTGATTTGAAAAATCATATCGTTGGTCAATTATGAAAATGCTTGGGTTGAAATGCCGATTAACAAATAGTGTTTTAGGACATGATTACCTATTAAAGACAAAAAGATAAATCCATTAATTAAATAATATCTTATAAATTTACTAATTGAAATTAAAAATCTATTATCTGTAAAACTATGTCTTACAACTTCAAAAACAACATGAATCAATTTCTTAAAAACTTTGTAAAATTAAAATATAATATTACATTTAATCTCGTTTCAATATTTTGTCTGTTGCTCAATGTATTTTTGTTTAACTATTTAGCTTGCGGTGACAACGTATTAAAGCATTCAGGTTTCTATTTTCATCTGGTTTCCTGTGTCATCATATTTTTACCACAACTGTTTTTCAATAAAAAAGAAGTTTCATTGGCAATATTGGCCGTCTTTACTATTTATTTACTATGTAACCTGCTATACTACAGAGCCTATTTTACATTATTGCCTCTTGATGCTTATAAAATGACTGCCAACCTGAAAGGATTATCTGAGAGTATTCTTAACTCGTTCAGAATTTCTGATTTTCTTTTCATCATTCCAGCTTTGATTTCAATGTTCTCTTTCTATTTCTTTTTTAAAAAGAGAATAATAAAAGTTTCTGCAAAATTAAGAATCATTAGTTTTGCTTCTTTAACATTGTTTTTCGCTCTTCATTTTTTCAATTTATATAGTTTGCAGCGTATTAAATATGATTCTTGGGGTCAGTGGAAGTGTGACCTCTTTCGAGGTGAATGCAGATTTGGTTTTGTTGATTGCTGGTATTGGCAATTTAAAACCTTAGAAGTGGACAGAACACTAACTAAACAAAACAAAAAGCAGATTGAGAGTTGGCTTGCATCCCAAAATCACTACATTGGGAAGTCTGCCGGGAAACAGTTTCAAAGTGAAAATATTATTTACATTATAGTCGAATCCCTTGAATCTTTTCCGGTTAACCTAAGTATTCATGATGTCCCAATTACTCCCAATCTGAATAAATTAGTTAATTCAGGCAAAAGCATTTATTTCCCAAATGTTGTTTCACAAGTGAAAGGCGGACGCTCGAGTGATGCACAGATTATTTTAAATTCCGGACTTCTGCCACCAAATTCAGGAGCAGCATGTTTTAGATTTGCTAACAATAAATATCTTTCATTAGCTAAATGTCTTCATTCTAAAGGATATAATTCTTGCACTTTCACCGGTGGGGATGCTTCTTTCTGGAATGAGGGGGTACTAAACAAAGATTTGGGGTACGACAATCTTATTTCGATTAACAATTATATCAATAATGAATTTTATTTGTTCGGTCTTACTGACAGTACTTTTTTATCACAGACCGCCGGAAAAATTGCGAAACTTAAACGTCCGTTCTTTGCTCAACTTATTACAATGAGCTCGCACGATCCCTATTATCTATTAAAAAAAAGAATTTGTTACAAAGCTCCGGATGATTGTCCAGAGGAATTGGGGAGATACCTTAACACAATACATTATGCAGACAAATGTATAGGAGAATTTCTTGACAAACTGGATAAAAATGGTATTTTAAAAAATTCAAGAGTTATTATTACAGGTGACCACGAAGCATATAAAAAAAGTTTAATAGAATGGAATGATTATGTAAAAAAATTGGGGACAATAACCGGATATACACCGTTAATTATTTACAATGCTGGCACTTCATACAAAAACGATGCATACATAGGTCAAATTGATATCTATACATCACTGCTCGATTTAATGGGTTTGAACGATTATGGCTGGAAAGGATTAGGTCACAGGGTGTTCTATTCAAAGCAGAATATTCCGGTAGTGGATGCCTGGCTAAATGTTTATAACAAAACTATCTCAGACAGTTTGAATGTAAAGCAAATGAAAGAATCATGGAAAATATCAGACTTGATACTAAAAACAAACTATTTCAACAATTTGTAATTGTACATCCATTCTCGAAGCGTGGATAATTCCATATATGATATGTTCGGCATAGGCTATATGTGTCCCAACTAAAAGTATGAACATCTGATTTGCACACCCCAAATCGATTTAGGCTAAAAAAATAAATATTATTGCAAAAGTAATTTGTTTTTATATATTTAACGATCGTACTTGAATTATTTTCTCAAAAGCATTTTAAACCAAAATAAAATCTCTATTTTTTATAGTATGTGGAGTTGACCATTCTGTTGATCCTGTTTCTTTATATGTCTCGGTTTTAGAAATCCAGTTATTTATAGTGAGTCATATTCATATATGTAATTCTTTATTTCAACTCCATTTTTTTAAGAATTATGTTTGCATTTGAATCATAGCTTATATTCTTACGTAATGACTTGATGTACTATGAACAAAAACTCTAGCTAAAACTTTCCACAAAAAAGCCTGCTCAAATTATGAACAGGCTTCCCTATAAACTGTTTACTTTTGACATATACTAAATCAAAAATTCTTAAACCCAATTATTTCCCGAACTTCGCGAATCGTTTTAGCAGCACTTTCGTGAGCTTTTTCTTTGCCAAGACGCATAACCTTTGCTACGTATTCATTATCTGCCGAAATGGCTTTTATCTTCTCGCGGAATGGGTCTGTAAAGGCAATCATATCCACTGTCAGTTGCTTTTTCATATCGCCGTAGCGAATCTGGCACGTATTGTATTGTTCTTCGAAGAAATTCAATGTTTCCGGTGCTGAAACAACTTTCATCAACTGGAAGATATTCTGAATGGCTTCCGGTTTGGCCTGGTTTGGTTCTGTCGGACCGCTGTCGGTAACGGCTTTCATTACTTTTTTGCGGATATCTTCCGGTTCGTCAGCTAAAAAGATGGCATTTCCTTCTCCTTCCGATTTGCCCATTTTGCCGCTTCCGTTTAGTCCGGGAATTTTTACGAGTTCATTACCAAAATTAAATGCCTGCGGTTCAGGAAAGTATTCCACATTATACATGCGGTTGAAACGATTGCTGAATTGGCGCGTCATTTCCAAATGTTGTTCCTGATCTTTTCCAACCGGCACTTTGGTGGCTTTGTGAATAAGAATATCAGCAGCCATAAGCGTTGGATAAGTCAATAATCCGGCATTCACGTTTTGCGGTTGCTGGCGTATTTTATCTTTAAATGAAGTGCAACGTTCCAGCTCGCCGATATAAGCGTTCATGTTCAGAAAAAGATACAATTCGGCTGTTTCCGGCACATCACTTTGAATATACAGCGTACATTTTTCCGGGTCAAGTCCGGCAGCCAGGTATTCCACCATAACCTGACGCACGTTACCATACAAATCACCCGGTGTGGGATGCGTTGTAAGTGAGTGATAATCAGCAATAAAGAAGTAGCAGTTATGCTCATTCTGCATGGTGATAAAATTGCGCAACGCGCCGAAATAATTTCCAAGGTGAAGGTTTCCTGTTGGGCGAATGCCACTAACTACTGTTTCCATTAAAAAAATTGAGGATTTATGATTTCAGATTTATGATTGAAGAATCGGGTTAATCTCTATTCTCATCTTAAATCTCTCACTATCAACTATGAATTGTCAACTATAAACTAATATTTATTCTATCGGAATTGTCCTCTTAATTCGTTGGTCGAGTGAAGTAAGTGTTTCGGTAGTTGCCACGCCCGGAATTTCCTGAATTTTACCGTTTAGTAAATCCATTAAGTGCTCGTCGTTTTTGGCATAGAGCTTAATCAGGATGGTATAATTGCCAAGCGTATATTGCGATTCCACGATTTCCGGTATTTTTTCGAGCTCCTTTACCACTTCTTTGTACATTGAACCCCGTTCGAGCGTGATGCCAATGTATGCACACATCTGGAATCCGAGCATTTTTGGATTGACATTATAACCCGAACCGGTAATTACATCGATGTCAATCAACCGCTGAACGCGTTGATGAATGGCTGCACGCGAAACACCGCATAATTCAGCAACATCTTTAAAAGGCATACGGGCATTCTGAGTAATAATCTGCAGAATTTTTCGGTCTAACTGATCTATTTTTTCCATGGCTTTGTTTTTTATCAAATGTTTATCATATAGGCAGCAAAATTACATATTATAAATTGAAATTGAAAGGTTATTACTAATTTTGTTGCAAATAAACGAATAAAAGATAGATATTTGGTTATTTCACCTTTCGTTTTGATAATAAAATAGCCGAAGTGAAATCACTCCGGCTATTTTTATATTTACTATCGAAAGAGACTATCGTCTTTGTTGCTGCATTTGTTGTTGCATCTGTTGCATTTGTTCAGGAGTCATTTGTGGAGTTGCAGGTGCTTTTTCAATAGAAAGTAATTCAACTTCGAAAATCAGCGCAGAGAAAGGTTTGATTTTTCCCTGATCGCGGCTGCCATAAGCCAATTCCTGTGGAATATACAATTTGTATTTCGAACCTACAGGCATTAATTTCAAAGCTTCTGTCCATCCTTTGATAACCTGATTTGCCTGGAATACGAGTGGAGCTTTACCGGTATTGCTATCGAATTCGGTACCATCCACCAATGTTCCTTTGTAATTTACTTTTACCTGATCGGTTTCAACCGGAAGCTTGCCGTTTCCTTTTTTGATAACTTCATATTGCAAACCGCTTGCAGTTGTGATAATACCCGGTTTTTTTGCGTTTTCAGCTAAAAATTTAATTCCGGCTTCTTTATTTGCACCATACAATCTTTCCATTTTTTTAGCTTGAAGAACCGACATGGTTTTTTGAAGATATTCCTGAGCATCTTTTGGAGTCATTTGGATTTTTGATCCTCTTAAACCGTTTACCAAACCTTGTTTAATCAGTTTAATATCCACTTTCAATGAAGAGTCGCCCATTAAACCCGATTTTTTCTGCTCTTTCAAAGCAGTTCCGATTTTGTTACCAAGATCAGCCATTTCAGTGTTTTCTTTTTCAACTTTTCCTTTCATTCCTTCATTAACACCGGCCATCAAAGCTTCAATAGATTTTTTAGCTGAGTCACCTTTAATGTAGTAATTTTTCACACCATCGCCGTTGGCAAGACCAAATGCATAATTCAAACTATCAATTTGAGTTTTCAAGGTTGGCATGCTGGCTTTATTGCTGTTGCATGAAGTAAACCCGATTGCGGCTACTAATACCACCGCCAAGATTATATTAAGTTTTTTCATTTTTCTGTTTATTATAAATTAGTTGAACTATTATTTAACTGGTTGTGGTGCTTGTTGAGGAGCTGTTTGTTGAGATGGCATAGCAGGTTGCTTTGACGCTTTTTCCTGTTGAATTTTCATCATGGTTTTTTGGATAAAGTCCTGAGCTTGTTTAGCTGTCATTCCTTTGTCATAACCGTTCAATGCATTAACCAAACCCTGACGAACTAATTTTTCATTAAATTTCAAGGTCGAATCACCCATTAAACCTTTGGCTTTTTGTTGTTTCAACGAGTTTCCGATTTCCAATCCTAATTTGTACATTTCACCTTTGTCAGCTCCTGAAGAGTAAGCTTTATCAATCGCTTTCATAAGTGCAATAATAGGTTTACTTGACGAATCTGTTTTCATGTAATAGTTTTTAATACCATCACCATTAGCCAGACCAAGTGTGTAGTTCAAGCTGTCATTCTGAGTTTTCAGCGTAGCTGTTTTAGCTTCGTATTTATTGCACGAAGCAAGCATGAAAATGGCAACCAATGCCACCAACGATAAAATACTTTGTTTTTTCATTTGATTATCAATTTATAAATTTCTATTTTTATTCAGGCAATAAAATTATTTTTTTGAACTTTTCTTTTTGGCTGGTTTAACTGCTTTCGGCACTTCAACTGCTTTTACTTCCACTTTTGGTGCTTCTTTGAAAGGTTTAATATCCAACAGTTCTACCTCGAAAATCAAGGTTGCAAATCCCGGAATCGCTCCATTACCTGCACCTTTTTCACCATAACCCAATGCGTAAGGAATGTAAAATTTGTATTTTGAACCAACTGACATCAATTGAACGCCCTCGGTCCAACCCGGAATTACCTGATTCAATGGGAATGAAATAGGTTCTCCGCGATCCACCGAACTGTCAAATTTTGTGCCATCAACTAATGTGCCTGTATAATGAACCTTTACAGTATCGGTTGCTGCCGGTTTTGGACCTTCTTTTGCAACTAAAACCTGATATTGCAAACCGCTGGCTGTAGTTGTAACGCCTTCTTTTGTTTTGTTTTCGGCTAAGAATTTTTCACCGGCCGCTTTTTTCACTTCAGTGTCTTTTGCCTGGGCTTTAGAGATATAATTTTTGAAAAATTCAGTAGCAACTTCGGGTTTCATTAATGTAGAATCACCTTTCATGGCTGTCGCGAATCCTTTTATTAATAAATCAATATTCGATTTACCTCCCGGAATACCTTTCAGGTTTTTAGAAAAGTCTGTTCCAACATTCATACCCAATGCATAACTCATTGAATCGACATCGTTAGTCAGAACTTTTACTGGTGCTGCAACCGGTGCAACTGTTTTTTTTGCTTTTGGTTTGAATAATTGAGCATCGGCCGAAGCAAATACGAGGCTTACAGCCGCTAAAATTAAAATTGTCTTCTTCATCTTTTTATAATAATTTTTTAAAGTTTTACTTACAGTTTTCTGTTTGTCGTTTACTGCTATATAATTTCAAGTAATTCTACTTCGAAAATCAATGCGGTATGTGGTGGTATAGCTTGTCCTGCTCCCTGAGCACCATAAGCCAGCTCCGAAGGAATAAATAATTTCCATTTTGAACCGACCGGCATGAGTTGCAATGCTTCTACCCAACCGCTGATAACCTGAGTTACACCAAATGTAGCAGGTTCACCACGGCTAACCGAACTGTCAAATACGTTTCCGTCAATTAATGTTCCGTGATAATGAACTTTTACAGAATCTGATGCTGTTGGAATAGCTCCCTTTCCGCTCATCATTACTTCGTATTGTAAACCGCTGGCCAACGTTATCACTTCAGCTCGTTTACCGTTTGCTGCTAAAAAGGCTTTTCCTTCACCTTGTGCTTTTGCAGTCATTTTTTCCTGCAACGACAGGAAAAATTCATTGATAATTGCCTGGGCTTCTTCGTAACCGATTTCCGGTTGTTTTTGTTCCAATACGTCTTGTATTCCTTTGGCCAGTTTGGCAGTATCCAGCGAAGTTACTCCGCTGCTTAATAAATTGTTACCTAAACTTAAACCTAATGCATAACTTACTTTATCCATAAATAAAAAAGACCCCAACCCCTAACGGGGCATATTAGTTTATATTCTTTTTTTTATCCCCCTTTAGGGGTTAGGGGTTTAAAAAACGGTGCAAAGATAGCTGATTTGTTGGATAATAGGGTGTTAATAATCTGAAATTTATCGTGATGAAACTACAATTGGTAGTTTTTGTTGTTTTCGGGAACCATTTTGGGGGTTAAAAATTTCAAAATAAAGCACATACACTCCAACATTAGCATTTTTTCCGTTATCTGTTTTTCCGTCCCAGGTCAGAAAACCTTCACTTGCCAGCAATGTGTTTGAAACCAGTTGACGCACCTTCACGCCTACCGCATTGAAAACTATGGCATTAGCCACATAACCGTTCAATTCTGTTTTGTATCTTATAAAACAAACATCATCCGTGCCATCGTTGTCAGGCGAAAATGCTTCTGGGTCTACCCACACAAATTTTTCTGTTTTTGCTTCTGAAACTAATTCCCTGTATTGCGAATTTTTATAACCGGGTGTTCCATAATTTGTTTCCGATGCAGCTGAATGCCACGATACCGGATTTTGTGTGATTAGTTCGGGATTAATGCGCTCTAAAGCAACACCTTTCGGGTTTTTTATCAGGACATGGTGCCAGTTTGAATTGTAAGTAAGCTCATCATAAATTGTATCTTTGGCTGCATTGCAAAGTACGAGCGTAGTACTTTCGTTATTAAGTGTACTCCATTCGGTGTTAATAATATTGCTCTCAGGGGGGCAATTGTGGTATTTTCTAACCTTTTCTGCATCCGACGTCATAGCAAGGTAACTTTTTGGTAACATTTGAGTGTTTTTCGGAATGGAATTGCCGGTGTTCAAAGTACCATCTGTTTTGCGGGTTGTGAATATCAATCCCGACACATCAAGCAGCTTGTCTGTTTTGTTGTAAATCTCAATATACTCTGCCGAACTGTCAGGATTTTCATACATTACCTCATTAAACACCAAATCATTTGTATCGATGGATTCAATTATTCCGAAAGTTCTAATACTGTCTTTCAAAGAGTTACCGGCTAAGTCTGTTAGGTTTGAAATTTTGAGATCATAAAGTTTTCCTCGTTCAAAATCTGTGCTGAAACTCAGAATAACTGATTTTTTATCTGCTGATATATTCTGCGAAGATGGGCTTTCTATTCCATTTGTGACTCCAAACGCAGCTCTCGAATAATCCATAGGTTCTGAAAATCCAAGACTTAATTTGTTAGGTTGCTCTAATGTGCAGTTAATCCAAACCGGCGGTTCGTTATCTTTGGCTTTATTTCCGGTTACAATAATGTCATCAAAGTAATAATCGGAGCCTGTGGTGGCAGTATTTACATACATCAGTCCAAAATAACTGGTTTTTTTCACAGCCGTATTTTGGGCAATTCCTTCCAGAACATAATCAGTTTCACTAACCAACTTGCTGTATAACATAAAATTACCAAGTACATCACGCGTCACCTTCACTTTTAATTCGCACGGATTCCGGTCTGTTCGCTTATCAATACCATCAATAATCTTTGTTTTCTTTGTTCCTTCCTGCAACCAAAGCGATACATCGTCCTGTGTATCACCTATTTTTATAAAATAACCGTTACAACCTGTACTCAGGTCGTTATTGTCTGAGATAATATAAATGACGGGATAATTACCTGAAGATGGATTGTAATTAATCTTTACCCAACATTCCCACGATGCATTATCTATTGCTTCGGAAGTTGTAAAAAGCCAGGAAGTGGAAGCCGAAGCTGCTTTTGATTGAAGTTGTCCTGCAGTATTAACCCAAAAATTGTAAGTTGTTCCTGTCCACACCATATTTTCAGTAAAATTCCCATCAGAAAAGGTTTCTGTGAACTGTGCAAAGCAAAAAAAGGGCACAAATAACATAAAAATAAACGCTAATTTCTTCATAATGTGTTATTTTTCTATTAAAATGAATTACTTTTGCAGTCAATTTCAAAAAAAATGGCTGAACTTTATAAGTATTCAGTCGTTTTACAGTTTGAAGCACAAATGTATAAATAATTTTGCAATTAGATTAACAATACAGTGTTTTTTCTAAAATAAATAATTTTATCACAATGAGAGTAGCAATTGTAGGTGCCAGCGGCGCCGTAGGCCAGGAATTTTTGCGTGTGTTGGCCGAACGCAATTTCCCATTGACAGAGCTGGGCCTTTTCGGGTCGAGTCGTAGTGCGGGAAGTGTTTATGAGTTCAAAGGTGAAAAACTCACCGTCAAAGAACTTAAACACGGCGACGATTTTAAACCGTATGATTTAGTATTCACCTCAGCGGGTGCAAGTATATCGAAAGAATTTGCCGGAGATATTACCAAATTCGGTGCTGTAATGATTGACAACTCATCGGCTTTCCGCATGGATACGGATATTCCATTGGTTGTGCCCGAAGTAAATGCAGCTGATGCCAAAGATCGTCCACGCGGTATTATTGCCAACCCAAATTGTACCACCATTCAAATGGTCGTGGCATTGAAAGCCATTGAAAATATTTCGCATATCAAACGGGTTCATGTTTCCACCTATCAGGCAGCTTCAGGTGCCGGTGCGGCAGCCATGGACGAACTGGAATTGCAATACAAACAAGTTTTGGCAGGCGAAGAAGTAACGGTAAGTAAATTTGCTTATCAGCTGGCTTATAACCTCATTCCGCAGGTAGATGTATTTACCGACAACGGTTACACCAAGGAAGAAATGAAAATGTATCACGAAACCCGCAAAATCATGCATTCCGACGTGGAAGTAAGTGCCATGTGTGTGCGTGTTCCTGCGTTACGTGCTCACTCCGAAAGCGTTTGGTTGGAAACTGAAAAACCGGTTAGCGTGGTAGAAGCACGTGCAGCATTTGCAGTAGCTCCGGGTGTGGAAATGATTGATAATCCGGCCGAAAAGAAATACCCAATGCCGTTGTTCCTCTCAGGAAAAGATCCGGTACACATTGGACGTCTCCGCAAAGATATTTCGAATCCAAACGGACTGACATTCTGGTGTGTCAGCGACCAAATCAAAAAAGGAGCTGCTTTGAACGCTGTTCAGATTGCCGAATACCTGATTGCCGAAGGCGATATCAAATAATTGACTATTAGAACATTTACCATTTTAAAACCCTGATTTCTATATTGGAAATCAGGGTTTTTATCTTTAAATCGTAAATGGTAAATGATTCAATTGTAAATCGGACTATTCCCCTGAATTGACCGGCACTCCGTTAATCACCACATTCTTCAACGTTACTTTTCCGATGTCCTTTATCAGGTTTTTCCCTTTCACGCCGCTGAAAACGCAGTTTTCCGCATTAATATTATCCACACAGGTAATGCCTTTGATTCCTTCAAGCCAAATGGCATAAGCCGATTTATTAGATGTTACATTCTGAAGATACACATTTTTGATTGTAGGGATGAACTTTCCTTCTCCTTCTACATTGATATGATAACTACAGTTGATAGATAAAATAGCATCACGTACTTCGCCCACAGTAACATTCCGCACATAAACGCCATCGGTCGTTCCGCCCCGGCTGTTATTGGTTTTAATCAGAATGGCACGATCCAGTTCAGGACTATTCATTTGACAGTTCTCTACAAATATATTTCGGCAGCCGCCTGATATTTCGCTGCCCATCGACACGCCTCCATGGCCTTTGCGCATAAGGCAATTACGGATAATCACGTTTTCAATCGGAGCATTTTCACGGCGTCCGTCAAAGTCACGACCCGATTTCAGGGCAATACAGTCATCCCCTGTATTAAACGTGCAGTTTTCAATCAATACGTTTTTGCACGATTCCGGATCGCAGCCATCGTTATTTGGTCCTTCGGAGTTCACCGTTACATTCCGTACAATCACGTTTTCCGACAAAACAGGATGAAGCACCCAAAACGGAGAATTGATAATGGTGAAGTTTTCAAGCTTTACATTTTTACAGTGGATAAAACTCACAAATTGAGGACGTAGGTAGAACCCTTCACCCAGTTGGCGTTTCTCAACCGGAACTTGGGTGTCATTGTATTTTTTCAACAGCGGTCGACAGTTAGCATCCAACTGGCTTGGTGTACCTTTCACATAACCCATTTTAGTAAGTCCTTTCCACGGCCACCAGTTTTCATTGCTTCCCTGTCCGTTCAGAATTCCTTTGCCGGTAACTGCAAAGTTAGTCTGGCCATCGGCATAAATCAGCGGACTGTAATTATAACAATCGTCACCTTCCCAGCGGGTACGCACAAGAGGCAGATAATCTTTCTGGTTGGTGCTGAAGCGCAAAACAGCATTTGCTTCAATATGCAGATCCACATTGCTTTTCATGTGGATAGCTCCGGTCAGGTAATCGCCGCTTGCAACCAGCACCTGTCCGCCGCCATCGGCGCTGCATTTATCAATAGCTGCCTGTATGGCTTTTGTGTTGCTGGTCTTGCTGTCGCCTACGGCACCAAAATCAACCACATTATATACTTTATCCGGAAATGCAGGTTCCTGAATCGCAGCAAGGATTTTATCAGCCTTTTGCCAGGGGGAATCCGTTACAGTTTGACTGATTCCGTTCAAAGAGAAAACAGACAAAAACAAGGTCAACATGGGTATGGGTATACAGGTCTTCATAATATTGTATTTTTACAGGTACGAAAAAACTTTGGGTATTTCACCGGTACAAATATAATCGGCAGGAAACCTTTGGGATGTGGATTTATCTGCTTAAAATGTGGAGAATATAGAGGTAAGCAGATAATTTTCAAATATGGATATAAATTAGTTGGTTCTCGGGTTTCGCGATTTTTAATCGCGGCTATTATTATACAGGCATTATTACGCGATTGCAAATCGCGAAACCCTGTTCAATACTTTTTGCCGGCAGGAAATAAATCTATTCCTTATAAATCACTTCCAAGGCCTCAATATCCAGAATAAACCGGGCAATCTGTCCATCACTATAACCAGTTGTTTCGACAGTGGCAAATTCGGTAAGTAATTTTTCCTGATCCAGGGTAGTGAAAGCCTTATCGGCCATTTTGAAAAGCACATTATTTTCTTTTCCGATATGTGCCCGCAACAGTTCCACATAACCCTCCATATTCATATAAATATCCGGTATCACCGATTCATCACCCGTTTTATAATGCGCAATGGCATCAGTCATTCCTTTTACAAAACGTCTGCCTTCTGTATGGTCGTGAAGCATTACCGACACCGGGCCCTGATCGGTGGAGAATCCTTTTTCCACCAAAAGCGGAAAAAGCAGGTTTTCCTCTTTAGCATGATGGAAACCATCGGCATAGTTTTTTATCAGGTTAACAACCATTTCCATATCGGCCGAATCGGTGGCAAGGGTCATAACCATTCGTTCCATTACATCCGTCAATCGAAGGATATATACATGGTCATTAATAAGGTTTTGGGTAGCTGTTTTCATGTCATTCGTTTTATTGTATACAACAAAGTTGTTGAAGTACAATTATAACTAAAAACACTACTTTTTGTTCAATTCAAGACACAAGAATCACCATTAAATCAACTCATCTGATGAACCAATCAATCATTAATCTTCCCTTTACATAACTGTCATTCCTGTTTTCCTCTTTATTTGTAGAGTGTGCCGAAGGCAGGTGAGGTCAGGGAAGTACCCGAAGAGAGTAAGGTTTTACCAAACTATTAACTAATCCCCAATAAACACTTTTCCCACCAGTTTCTCCGAGTCCGCTTCCACCACACAGTTGTAGATTCCACTCTTTAAATCTGATACACGAATGGAACTGTTTTCCGTTTCACCCGAAAGTACAACCGAGCCGGTCATAGAGTAAATGATGTACCGAAAATTCCCAGCTGTTTTGCCTGAGCAGAAGTGTATGATGTCCTTTGCCGGATTGGGTGTTATTGATAATTTAGGTTTCTGTGTATTGGGAACTGCTGTAGAAATTTGTTTGGCAAAACTCCAGGCACTGTCTTTCATATTTCCCCAAATATATTCTGCCAGTTGCGGATAATCGATAAACGGATTGCGGTTATTCTGCAGTTTATAAACCGTTTCATTACGCTCAATTTCTTTTTCGCTTACCGGGTCCATTCGGCTCCATTTCATCAACAGCGGAATGGCCCAAGGCTGAAATGAAGGATAGACGCCCCCGATTATTTCGTATTGACCGGTATTATCGGACAGCCATGTAGTATAATTCTGGTAACAGGTGGCCATATAAAAATAGGTTCGGGCAAAATCACCTTTATATTCATCGGCCGGTTCAAAGCCGTTGCCGGTATACCCCAGCGTGATGGATGTTCCGCTTTTACTCACGCCGTTATTCCCCGCCGCGGTAGTTGTACCTACTTCACTCAACGGGTTATTTCCTTTTGAGCGGTTGATAGAATTATTGGCCGGGTACAGATTCATCAAATCTCCATAGGCATATTCATTATCCACTGTAGGACCTCCCCACCATGAATTGGGCACACAATGTTCTTTGTCGATGGAACTATGATCCGAAAAGAACACAATGTTATTCGAATACATATCCCAAATCTCGGTTGGTGCCGAAGGCAGGTAATCGGTCTGGGGAAAATATGTCCACATATTAGCATAACTCAGGCTGGTGTGGGTTTTGATATCCTGGAAAGCAGCTGTTTTCAAATCAGCGGTCGTTTTTCCTTCCATGTTCGAATAGTAACCCAATGGAATAGCACCCCACGCTGTTGATAATGAAATAATCAGTAAAAGTGTTGTGGAGATAAGCGATTTTAAATGCATAAATAGAAATAAATAGGAATTGTTTAAAATGATTTTAGAATTCTGAAGGAATTCAATTTAAAAATAACCACGGGTGCAACCCGTGGATTACGAGTAAAAATGATCAAAGAACCCTGAAGGGGTTCAATAAAAAGGATTTATACAAACCTTAACCCTATGCACAAAAAAAATATAGATGGAAAAAATCCACCTATATCCTATGTTTTGAATATCACTATTGCGGAAAGTTCTTATTTCGGGGGGCAAATATAAGAATTAATTGTAATCTGTCAACTTTTGTTCTATTTTCTCAACAATCAATTAACGGAACGAAGTGATGTACCGTATATGGGATCAATTGACGAACTAATTATCTGAAGAACAACTCGTAAATAGTAACTGAAAAAATGGTAACTGACTCAGTGTTTCTCAATATACTCATCCAACTCCCCGTGCCATACCTCTGTAGGTCGTACTATCATAGCCGTTTCCATTCCCAATAGCAGGTCCGGCAGGTAGCGCGGGTTCTTGCCGCCAATGCCTACCGATTGGATGCACGAAACGCAGTATACCACCACGTCGTCAACTGGCATCTCGTTCATACGTTTCTTCATGAGTTCGTTTACCTTCTCCACCGGCAATTGTGGGTAAAAACTATCACCGCAGCACGTGCTTTTGGTTCTGGTTTTCTCCGGTTCCATCAGGCAGATATTCATTTTCTGCAGCAACGTGCGGATTGCATCATGTATCTTCGGTTTCTCCCTGGTTGGACAGGCATCGAGAATGGTCATAGGTTCTCCGGCATAATTCGGAAAAGGAAACGATTCACTTTCCGCCAGCAGTTCCCACAACGAAACGGTCGTTGTATTTGCATACAAACTCCCGAAACGCTTATCGCATCCAGGGCACACATTCACTATTTGCGTCGGCTCTTCGAAACCGGGATCATGGCGGCAGCAGGTTGTAAGCAACTCCATTTCGCCAAACTCTTTATTCAGCATAACATGCAGTTTAGCCGCCAACTCAGGCTTATAGATCATTAGTGCGCACCCGGGCGCAAAAACACGGTTAGTCATGTAGACAGTTTTTTTGTTTGCAAAAATAGGGTATTTCTGTTTTACTGACAAATGTGTTTAAACGACAGCAATTTTTTTTTGTTACTAACAGACCCTGAACGGATTTAATATGAACCAACGGTCAGCATAAGCTAACAAATGCCGGTAGAATCGACGTATCAGAGTCAGCAACCTGGAGTTATCTTCTATTATTATTGGCTATTGTAGCTAAAATTATAAAACGTTTCGGTCACGTTTCGGGGTTGGGTACAATAAAAGCACGAAGCTAAATAAATTTAATGGCCTCTTTAACCGTCATTTTTTCCTTGATGTTTCTGGTCTGTGCCAGTTGATTACAAACAGAGATAATGCCATTTTCAAGCATGTCCTGCCCATTAAATATTTCGGCACTCATGCAGTCGACGGTACAGGCAAGGATTCCGGCATCACTCAGGGTGTCAAGGCTTTTTATACCTGCATTATTTTTACCGATTCCGGCATCATTAAAAAACACGGCCTTAAGGCTATGTTTCTGAGCATAATGTCCTGCACTTACACCACCGTGCGACCCACATACAACAATATCGCCTGCATTGCTCTCATTTAAGAAGGTAATACTATCGGCTACGGTAATGCTCACTCCATTAATTTGTGTTTGAATTTGTTTTTTCAGTTCAACCTTGCTACCGTTTTCTTTCTCTTCAATAATAAGTGATTCAGCATTCTTATTTTCTTTAGTCGAAGAAGGTAGATTGATTATTTTGGCAACGGATTCCTGAACTGAATCGCCGGGTTGGATTCCGGCTTCTTCAGCCAGTGTATTGGTGTGACTTATAATTCCGCTTTCCCAGGTATCGCGGGCAACACCAATTTCGGCGCTATTGTGGTCAACAGCACAGGCAAGAATATTCGCAGCTTCATAATGTGAGAGACCACAGATACCTGCCTGATTTTTACCTATACCGGCATTGTTGAGAAAAACTGCTTTTACGTGACAGTTTGTTAGCTTTCTGGCAAAAGTCCCGTTGTCACCGCAATGTGATGCGCAGACAAGAATCGGACTTGCATTGTCGGGTTGTAAATCACCTAAACTATCGAGGAGTATTACAGATTCAGGTAAATTCATTAGTTTATAATTTTTATACCAACCCCTAACCCCTAAAGGGGAACTAAGTTACTTCAGTTTATATAATTATGAATAAACAAAACATACCAGACAAGACTAACTTAGTTCCCCTTTAGGGGTTAGGGGTATTTCCTTTAGGGGTTGGGGGTCATTTCACGGGCTATCGATATTCCCTTCTCGTAGGCTTTGATGTTTCCTGCAATAAACTTTTCAGGAACGCTTTCGCGTACTATTTGAATCATCTCCTCGTGCGAATAGCCTCTGAATTCGGCATAAATGGCCAGCATAACGATATTCATCATTTTGCTTATATCAAAATCTGTACTTTTATATTCTTCGGGATCAATAATAAAGGTCTTCAGTCCCGATCGCTTTATCAGTTCTGTTTTCGATTCAGGCATATCTTTTTCTAGACGGGTGTTTACGCTGGAAGTGGATAGCTCAAAAGTGCTTGAGAAAACAATGCCATCTTCTTTCAGGCAATGCAGATAGCGCAGTGTTTCCGTTTGCTCGAACGACAAGAGGTAATCCACATCACCGGCTTTGATAAAAGGCGATAACACCGGCTTGGTTGAATAGCGGAAATGACTTTCGACACCTCCACCACGTTGTCCTAACCCTATTACGTCCGAAATTTTTAACTCGTAACCAAGTTTCATGTAATACTTGCTTAAGAGGTTGCTGAAAAGAAGAATTCCTTGTCCTCCCACACCAGCTATGATAATATTTTTTCCTGTATCCTGCATTTTTTACGATTTTATGGCGTCAAACTTACAAGCCGTAGAACACAATCCACAGCCCACACAAAGATCCTCGTTAATAACTATCTCCACTTTTCCGTCTTTCCCTTTTTTACTTTCAATGGCTAAACATCCGATATTGATACATTTACGGCATTGCGTACAAAGCTCCTGATCAATGGAATAAGCATCACCTTTAGGCAGCTTAAATTTGGTTACACACGGTTTTTCTACAATAACCACCGAATTAGTATCCGCTTTTACTGCATTCAGAATCGCTTTTTCCAGGTTTTCAAATTCGTAGGCATCTACGGTTACAATATCTTTTACTCCGATGGCTTCGCAAACTTTGGCAATTTCCAGTTTATTTTCCGGTTTGTAATTAAACCCAAACTCACTGGAAGCCACATGCTGACCACCGGTCATTGCCAGACAGCTGTTGTCGACAATAATCGTAGTTGACTGACTATCGTTGAAAATCAGATTCATCAGTCCGTTGATTCCGGTTGCCCAAAAACCACCATCGCCAATCATGCCCACAAATTTTTCTTTGTGATCAGTTGCCACATTGTAACCATGAGCCAGCGCAATGCTCGATCCCATACATTTTTGCAGCGAATAGGATTCCATGTGTGGAAAACACCCGATTAAACCACAGGTAACATCGGCAGACGCCTTGATTTTATGTTTACGTAATATTTGTGATATGAAGAGGTGAGAACATCCGGCACAACTAACAGGCAAACGGAAAGGAATGCCTTCCATAAGCGTTCTTTTTGGTGCGTCGGGAAGGAGTTTTTCCTCAATAATATCCGGAGTAAAGCGCATCATTTCGGGGAATTTAGGGAATAATTCTTTACCAATAACCACAATTCCCAAATCCTTGATATTTTTTTCCATAATATCATGACCATCTTCAATCACATAGAGTTTTTCTACGTGTGCGGCCAGTTCCCGAATCAACTTTTCAGGAAGCGGCATAACCATTCCCAGTTTTAAAATCGAGGCATCGGGCAACACTTCTTTGGTATAAAAGTAAGGAGTTCCTGCGGTAATTACCCCAATCTTATTACCCTTCAACTCCAGTTTATTAATATCAAATCCGTTGCTGTCGGCAGCCAGGCGCTTCATATGTGCCGGAAAATCATTAAAGCATTTCACCAACTTAGGATGCTCAGAACCTTTTGCGTTCATCATCATGGTGGTCATAATCACTTTACTGAAACTTACCGTATATTTTTTTCTGCATTTAACTTTGTACGTGTAGTCTTCATCAATGGCAACTGCACTGGTTGTTTTGCAGATTACGGATGTAATTTTAAGTATCACCGGAGTACTGTATTCTTCGCTGATCTCGAATGCTCTAATCATCAGGTCTTTGGCCTCCTGACTGTCGCTTGGCTCCAATACCGGGATATTAAACATGTTTCCGTAATGACGGACATCGTTGTAGTCGTCACCCGCAATACGGCCTACATCATCGCCAACCACCAATACCAGGCCGCCGTTTATCTGACTGCCGGCAGCTCCACCCAATGCATCGGCTGCCACATGTAAACCCACTGTTTTCATTACTGCCAGGCTGCGATAACCTGCAAACGAAGCTCCAATGGCTACTTCAAGGCCTACTTTCTCATTCGTCGACCATTCACAATAGATATCCGGATACCGCTGTTGGGTATAATCCATTACTTCGGTGGAAGGGGTACCCGGGAAACCGGAAGCAACTTTTACGCCTGCTTCAAAGGCACCTCTGGCAACTGCTTCGTTACCATTCATCATTTTCATTGTTGTAATCTTATTTTCTGTCTGCATAGTAAAAAATGACTCATCTTATTATTGCCACTTTTATCATTTTTATGATAATTCGGCCAAAAATACTGCTTTTTTCTTACATTCCAAAATCAAACAGCAATTTAATAAAATAAATTGTAATATTATTGTTATAAAACAAGGAAGAAAATTTGCAGAAAGGGTTTAGAACAAAGTCGCCTTTGAAGTCATAAATGAGCAGTTAGGCAGAGATGAATCGGGTAAGAAATATCGTCCTTAAGGCCGACAATTTTTCATAACAGGCTGGACTTTCTTCTTGCACGAAACAGGCTGGAGACTATGTCTAACAAGCTGGTCCTCTTTAATTTTAATTTCTATTTCTTTTTTTCATTACTTCAATTCTGGCTTTGGTCATTCGTTCACTAATCCCGCCTTCGTCCAGAAATTCACGCTCCAGTTTCTTAATCTGTTGTGCCAGTAAATAAATAGTAACATTTGTAAGGCTATAAAGGACATTTGCTGCCACTTCCGGATTATCGCTTTCACTGCCTTTTTTGAAAGTTTCATAAGTCTGATTGGGTGTGCGGTGCTTTTTGGTCAGCTCAGCATAATACGGGTGTTTTTTATCCCAAAAAGTAAGCCTGCGAACGTTGATAAAATTGAGGTAGTCTTTCCTGAGTTCATCCAGGGAGCAACGTGCCACATTGGTAAGAAATATCTCCGTTTTTTTCGATGTGCCCGAAGCCATGCTTCCTTCCAGAATATTTTGCTGCCCCGACCGAGCCGCCTGAACCATCTGGTCATAAGTCCGGTCAAACTTACTAACCCATTTCTCACAAAATCTGTTGGTACCCAGAAATATTATTTCAGCTTTCTGAAAGGTAATCAGATGTTCATAACCACCGTGCTTTGGAATAAAACCATCTTCATTGTACTGTTTGTCCATGGCTTAATGTTTTAATCGTTATTTTTGTCTTAGTTTTTTTTCTTCTCAGTCGACTTTGGGGACACTTACGACCGCTGTGCAGCTTTGAACAATGTCACAACAGTCCCCATTGTCCCCCAAATATTCCATTTTCTGTATATAATCTCCCTGATTCTCTTCCACAGCGTTGAATAATGTCCCAAAAGTCCCCATTGTCCCCCAAATATTCCACCTTCAGTGTATAATCTTCCTGATTCTCTTCCATAGCGTTGAACAATGTCACAACAGTCCCCATTGTCCCCCAAATATTCCACCTTCTGTGTATAATCTCCTGATTCTCTTCCACAGCATTGAACAATGTCACAACGGTCCCCATTGTCCCCCAAATATTCCACCTTCAGTGTATAATCTTCCTGATTCTCTTCCACAGCGTCGATCAATGTCCCAAAAGTCCCCCAATAACTACAGCACCACAGCCTTCATCAATTCCGTCAGTGAAACGGCAAAAGGCAATGCAGAATTGCGTGCTCCCAAATATCCCTGAAGCTGAGTTATATCCCATCTTGTGTTCTCAAACTCCTTTTCAGTTTCTGGGGTAATATCATAAACAAGATAAAACTCCTGAGTTGGATTAGGGTATAACTTTGAAATCATAGTTAGCTTCGAAAATATCCTTGGTCCTTTGCAATCAAGTTTGAATAACCTGCTTGTTGTAGTTTCACCTGTTGTATGAAGTAAAATATATTTTGCACCTGTTTCTTTGGCGCTGAGTCTCAGTGAACCTCTTGTAGAACCTGTTCTGGCATTATATAATTTATTACTGGTTATCCATTTTAAATGTTCAGCATCTTTATAGAAACCAATCAATACAAATGTTTCGTCAGGCAATAATCCCCGGTTTTCCCCATAGGTTTCAGGCAGCAAATCATTGACTTCGTTTATTTCATTCGTTTTATAGGTTTCAAAAGCTTTCAGCGAAATCTTTTCCCGTTGAGAAGCCCTGTTCAGAAAATGCTCCGTTACCTCGCTTAAGAATTTCTTTAGCTCTCTGGAACCATCATTACTATCCGAAGGACTTATTGCAAAAGCTCCTAACCCCGGAATAATTTCATGAAACCCCTTTTTCTGATATTTCTCCGAACCCGGATAAAGAATATAAGCCCCTCCGGTTCGCCTGATAGCATCTTTGTAGGAATGCATTTTCAGCAAATCAACCCTTTTTACATTGCCTTTTATTATTTCTTTCTTTTCGGTGCTTAACTCTTCCTGCATTTCTTCTTCCGATAGTTTTTTATCACTCAGATCACCGAATATCGTCGAAAGATTATCAATCTTATACTTGGCATCAAAGTGAATATGCACAATCAGTTCTTCTTTTTCAGCCTGAGCCTGCGATATGCCAAATGGCCAGATTGACAAGGTATAATCCGGACGCATATCCATAGTCCAGCTGCCTCCGTGTGGATATTCCTTCTTCCCCGAAAATGCCCGGTTATAGCTGAATTCAATATGTAACTTTCTGTTTTTCGAAGAATAAATTCCCTTTAGCGGGATATATTTCCCCTGCCGGAGTTGTAATCCCAACCCATCTTCGGTTTCCTTTATCAGGTCTTTAATTTCATCAGGTTTAATGTCAAACAACTCTTTCAAGATGTCCAGCAACTTAAAGAACAACCAGTATTCGTACAACACAGCCACATCTTTTTTATCACTGCTGTACACATCCTCACCACCATGCCACACCAGTCTGGCAGCAAGGTCAAACATCAACCACACCCGCAAAATTTCCCGATAGCCTTCTTTGCGTTGTAACACAGGACTATTCAGCGGTAAGGTCGTTGGATTGGATATTTCCTTGAAAACAGAATGACTCAGATACTCTTCCAGTTTGCTCTCAAGCAGTGTGGCTTCAGTTTTAAGCCGGCTGTCACCTTTCAGTTTTATTCTGAAATCGCCTATAAATGAACGGAAAGAATTCAGGGCATATTTCACAAAACGGTTCTCGGGAGTATCTACCGTTTCTGTTTTGGAGGTAATATTGATTTTGGAAGGCACCGATGGCATCCTCGTTTTCAGGGGATGATTATCCGGTAAACTGATCCGGTTTGTTGCACTGGTAATTTGTCGCAGAGCAGAACTATCCATGCGTTTTACGGCACGAATATCTTTTATCGAATCGCAATCTTTCCACCGGGTAACGGGCGACGAAATAATTTTATACACCGAATCATTGAATTCGGCTGAATCAATAATGGATTTTATAAAAGCAAACCGCTGATACAGGGTTTTGGCATCGGCATTAAAATCAACTTCCACCAGTTGTGAAACCGGAGAATTGTGTTGAAGCAAAAGCTCCGTACATTTATCGGTAATGTCCACAAGCATTTGCCTGTAATCGCCCCGGTAACTGGTTTTTCTGGATTGTACTTCCAGTTTCAGATCAGTGCATTCAGCTCCCGTAGCGTCCTCTACAATCAGAGTAAGCGTTCCAACGTAAATATTAGGCGAAATCCTTCCGGTAGCGGGATTTATTTTCGATCGGCTTACTATCTCCGAAGTTTTAAGACGGTAGCCATCGGTTATTTTATACTCATAGAAATAACCCTCCTGAATCTGAACCGGAGCTTCACCATTCTCCGCGGCGTCTGCCGGTTCAAAAATGGATGATTCATTGCCTTCACCAAAAATTGTCAGTACAATCGGTTTATTGGCAAATTCCTTAGTTATAACTTTTGAGTTTTCCGACATGGTGGATTATGCTTCAGCATAACTGGTAAAACCATTATCAATCAATCCCCTGTACATGCGCTGAATCTTTTCCAGCGAAACAGGGTAAAGCACGTTGGCAACATCAGCTTCGGTGTTGTAGGTAAGATATTCTTCCGGTTTAGCTCCTTCCACTATACATAAACCAATCAGGGTTTTTAATACAGGTTCCAGCTTCCGGCGCGAACCATGTAACTTAGGCAACAGTTTCTGCATAATGGCTGCATCGGTGATATCTTCAGTTGTCCATTCGGGGGCTGTTTTTTCTACCACAGCCGCAAAGCGTTTTATCTCCGAAGCACTCCGGTAACCAAATTCTGCTCCTGCCTTTTTAAGCTCTGTAAAGAATTTCAACAATACATCTGTGATTTGAGCCCCCTTTTCTGATGCCAGTTCTTTGTCCAGAGCCAGTTCCAGAAAGTTTGAACCCATAGTTTTACCCTGTCCTATTAGTTCATCCATTTTCTGCGGTTTCGAATTTTTCAGGTACTCAGTCATCTCTGCTTCCGTTACGCGGAACTCAATCACATTAGCACGGTCAAGTACTTTCGGGCTGAACATATACGTGGTTTCGTCAATATTTACCGTTCCTACGATAAACAGATTCTTAGGCAAACATATTTTTGCAGGTACACCTTGCCAGTCTTCATCACCGGCATGCAACAGCACTTCTTCGCCCGATTCCATCGTACTCAGAAAATCGGCAAAATACCTTTCCACATGGCTCAGGTTCATTTCGTCCAAAATCAGGAAATAAGGCTTTTCCGAATGTTCGTTGGCTGCAAGTATCAAATCCAGCACACCACTATCGGGACGGACATAAGCCTTTTCCTGCAATGCATTCGGATAACCAAGCAACGGTTCACGGTTCGTCCAGTCTGCCCCCACAGGCACTATTTTATATTGAGTTTCATTCTCACTTATCCACATAGCAAATGCCTGAGCCAGCTTGGTCTTGCCTGAACCGGATAAGCCGGTAAGGATTACAAAAGGTTTGGTGAGAAGGGAAGATGTAAAACGGGTAATTAAATTTTCAGCAAAGAATAGATTTGAATCAATAATACTTTGTATAAAAGATTTATAGCTAAAATCAATTGACTTTGTAAGTGATTCTTGGATTATTTCCTTTAATTGAACAGATTTATAATATTTTACAATTTCAAATAAATCATTTTCTAATATATCTTTTTGAGGTAGCTTATTAGTATTATAAGCTTTGAATACAAAAGATTTACCATATCTGAATGGAAAGCCCAAATTATTTTCAGAGAAATATTTAACTATAGATTTTGGATTAGCCAATGACCAATTAACTTCTGGTATTTTTGTTTCACTTATCCCATATGCTAGTATCAAAAGATCAATATCCTTGTAAAACAGATATACCGGGTAAATTCCATTTTGAGTAGTTTGACCATCTCTTAAAAAAGATATCCAAGGTACATTAGCTAGACCACCTTGACCAAAACTAACTTTGACTTTTAAACCTAAATAATCGCTTAAATAATGAGAGGTTTTAAGTTCTGTTGTTTTTGCCTGTTGTAAAAACTTTATTAGTTCATTGTAATAACTCATATTATCAATAAGTTTTAAAATTTCATTGTATTCTTTTTTAGTTGCTTTTAAATTTGTTCCTCGAATTCCCTGTTTCAGCTCTTTTAAAACAGGATGTGTAAGTATATTGTCTTTAAAAATTGGTGAGTTTGCTAAATTGTATTCAAGTTCAAGCTCAACGCCATCAACTTCCTTATCCATATCCGTTTTATCAATATAAAACTCTATTTCTTCCGGAACGTCATTTATTTTGTGAACCTCTGAATTTACTGTTGCTAATGCATATATTCCCGCTTTGTCACCAGTTATCCAAAGAATTACTTTATCTCCTGTTTTAATTTCTTTTTTAAATTGACTAACTCTCCATGTTTTCAACACACCTGCTTTTAATGCCGATTCCGTATCATAATACTTTGGATTTGCCTGAAAAACCCAGTAATTTATATCTATTGTTTTTTTGCTTTCAACCAACCAAGCTTTGTAAGAGAGTTCATAAAAAGGCAATTTAACGCTTTCTTTTACTTGGTTTAAAACATTAATATATTCAATGTAAGTATCAAATTTAATATCAAGTTTGAATTGATTTTTCAAATAACTTAGTACTGGCGAATTTATAGGTAGAAATCTATTTGGGTCAACGTAAAATAATGCCTCTGTCAATTTCGTCTTACCTATATTTCTGATTTTCAATATATCAGCAAAAGTTTCATTTGATATATTATTTGATTTTACTTGTTTAAAAAAATCCCATAATCTTTGTATCTCATTATCTTTTCTGTTAAATTTATATGGAAAAAGCCATACTTTTTGAGCATTTGAAGAAGGTACACCTGATTCACCCGTTGGTGCTTTCACATGTATTTCTTTGGCTATCTTCTGAAGAATGCTTAGTCTTTTATCGCTTCCATATTTATATATGTAACAAAAAAATGTGAAAGGATCAATTTCTTTCATTTCAACAAATTGTCCCTCTACTTCTTGGTCCTGAAAAATTGTTGCTCCTGCCTTTTTCAACAAAGTTATTAGCTCTATTTGATTATGCTCTTTCGTCAAGAGATAATCTGAAATTTGTCTGTGAGTTTCTATCCAGGAAAAATCGGGTGTTGTCATAAATATTTAGCTATAAAAGTCATTTGCAAATATATTGATTTTTTTACATATTCAAATTATATGTTACAAATAAATGCTCAGTATCTTTATTAATTTCAGTGTTTGTTAACTATAAGTCATGTGATTTAAGTAACATTGTTTCATTCTTTGTAATTTAGTTGATAACACAAAAAACTCCCAACCGTATCAAACGAGAAGGAGCTATTTAACTATAAACCACCGACAAATTCACTCCACCATAAAAATCTTCACATCAATCTTTACCCAATTCCCTTTGCGTTTGGTAGATTCAATGCGGCAAAAGAAAGCCTTACCGGCATCCATTAGGCGTGAAATTACTTCGTTGTGTTCCATGGGTACCCATCCCACGCGTGTGCTGTTGAAGTAAATGCCAATAGCCAGTTCATCGTGTTTATTCTGTGGCTGACGAATCATTTTCAACACTGTTTCGGGGAGTAACTCCGGTTCGAGTTTATCCATTTCAGTGCAAAAGGTAGTACCAGCCACCACAATATCCAGTAAATATATTTCGCGGCTGAAAGGTGCCAGTGCATCCACACCGCCGCTGCCTATCATTGCCAGCAATTCAGGAGTTAATTTTACAATTTCGTTTTTCATTTTTTTATTTAACCACTAAGGCACATAGGACACTGAGATACACTAAGAAATGTTTGAACCACAAAAGGCACAAAAGAAACACAAAACAAGATATTTATTACCACTAAGACACGTAGTACACTGAGATACACTAAGAAATGTTTGAACCAAAAGCACACAAAAGAGTCTGAACATACAGCAAATACTTCTAAACGACTGACCTCGTCCGGTGAGCCAAAAAACAAGTGAAGACAACGTAGAAATCTTTTCTGTTTGAGTCTTGCCGCAGGCAGGACGAGTTTAAAAGATTTCAGTTGTCGAGCGTAAGTTTTTGAGTGAAGCGGGATAAACACTTTTTTTTCCGCTTATCCCTCTCCAATTAGGAGAGGGTGGCCGAAGGCCGGGTGAGGTCTCTTGACTTTTTTTGTTACTTTTTTGTGTCAAGGCAAAAAAGTAAAAAGACATATTTTAACTCAGCATCGCCGGCTTCCATTCTTCCAGTAATTTTAGATATTCACTATACTTATTCTTTTCGACAGTAAGTGCGTCTATATCAGTATCCAGTTGTGCCCGCTCTGCTTCTACCCAGCCTTCATCAGCCAGCTTTTCGCGGTACGTGAATGGAAATTGCTTTTCGAGTGTGTCTATCTGGCTTTTCAATTTAGAAACCTGCTTTTCGAGCGTATCCACCTGTGCCTTCAAATCAATTGGCTCAATGTCTGCCTTCGGGGCTAAACTATCTAACGAAAGTAAAATGGCATTCAGCGTTATCAGATCGCACAAATCATAGGCGGCCTGCGCTTTTACAAACAAATCTTTTTCCTGCTCAGTCACCGACGGATTAATATCCGGGTGTAGGCGTTTTACAATCAGGCGGTACACATCCTTCAGCTTTTTTACCTCGCCCGGAGAGATAAAACCCTCTTTCAAAAGGTCTTTGGCTATTGCAATCCGTTTGGCTTCATCGGCTATCTTTTTCTGATATTCGGAAAACTGTTTCTCCAGTTTTTTTTCAATAACCACAGTGTCGGGATATTCATTCCGGTTGAAATAGGCCTGATACAAGCTGATGCGCTGGGTCATCATCTTTATTTCCACGGTAAGGCAATATTTCTGATGTTGTTTTTGCCCGATAGCAGTCAGATACAGGGCCGTAAGCACCGGTTCTTCCTGCGTAAGTAGTTCGTTTTTCTGCGCAAACAATTCCGTAAATTCCTTTTTCAGCAGATCATACTGCATGTGCAGCATTTTATATTCGGGGGTCAGATCTAACATAACAGGTTTTTATTGTATGGTAATCAGCAATCACCTGTTAATTAACAGGATGCTTTAATAACTTCAAAATTACACAATAACTTTTAAATTGAAGGTATACTGCTTAACCTTTTTTCTTCCTGTCTCTGGGTTTCTAGACAAACTGTCACTTATTGCATGATTTACAAATTTATCTCCGCAATCCATGCATTGATTAAAACTGTCTCAAAAGTCCCAATCGTCCCCCAAAACTGACAGCTTCCTCAAAATCTGTCAGTTTTTCAGAATTTGTTACTGAACATTATTTACTATTCGTTAATATCACCTGCTATTTTGACACTTGATGACATTATTTTGTGTTTTGGCACAAAGTTTGTAGTTTAAACAAACAATAATTCACTGACAATTTTTCAATAAAATGGGAGAAGCTAAGGCAAAAAAAATGAACGCTCTATCAAAAACAACCGTCATTGTAGAAAATGATGGCTTAGGGTTTTTTGCCCCTTTCATTGATGCTAGGAAGCATTTAAAACAAAATTACAGTGAAGTCGAATGCAGCTATATTTTTGATGAAAGGGTTGTTGTATATGTCGATTACAAAGTTATTGAACTAAAAAACAGACTCATAGCACTTCTTTACCAAATGAAGCAGCTGGGGAAAAAGCAAAAAACAGTTTTAAATCAGTTTGAACAAAACCTGCATTCTTTCTTTTCAATTTTATACGGCATGTGCTCAAGCCGGCTATCCTTTATTTTCAATGCCTTTACCGGCGCATCCCTCGCACGAATTCTTTCCTGACATTATTTTCATTACAAAATCCGATTAGAATAGTAGCATACCTATGCCCTGTTCTATCAACGATTGTGTAGTCTAACTCTTGGGTTCCTTGTGGTCAGCTCCATATCAACTCCAATACAACTCCACATCAACTCCGATGCAGATTTATTCATCTGCTGTTCGAAAGATAAACCAAAATGATAAAAATTAATTAGTATAAACGCCTAAATATAAATAATATGGCAAGTTATGAAGAAAGCATCTTTGGTGCTATTTCCGGACGTCACGGCACAGCCGTCGCCTCCAAAACCGCTGATGGTAAAAAACTCATCCGCATGTACAGAGTTCCCTCGAACCCAAATACTCCCGCTC
>CAIYTJ010000336.1 GCA_903929065.1 uncultured Bacteroidales bacterium
CCCACTGGTTGGAAATCATAAAATGATTGATTGTAAAAGATGTCATTTGGATTCCGTTTTATCAGTCGCAGGAAAAAAATGTATTAGTTGTCATTCTAATGTTCATAATAATATACTCGAAAATGATTGCGAATCGTGCCATAATTCTGAAACATGGAATAAAATCAGTTTTAATCATTCTACCACATCTTTTTCTTTAAAGGGTCAGCATCAAAAAGTTAACTGTAATCAATGTCATACCCACGATTTCAACAATACTCCCACTGCCTGTATTAGTTGTCATTTAAGTGATAATGAGAAAGCTACAAATCCAAATCATACGAACTTAAAATTTCCTTCGGAGTGTCAGAATTGCCATAATTCCGAAAGTTGGTCTGATACTAATTTCAATCATTCTCTCTATACAAAATTCAAATTGACTGAAAAACATATGACTTTAACGTGTAAAAAATGTCATCCCGGGGATTTTCAGCAGACAGAAAGTAGTTGTATCAGTTGTCATTTATTAGCTTATCAGCTAACTAAAAACCCAAACCATGAATTAGCAGTATTATCAAAAGATTGTGAGCTATGTCATAACCAAACGTTATGGAAACCTTCTATATTTAATCACAATTCAGGAACTTCATTTCCATTACATGGTGCTCATATAAAAGCTGATTGTTTAAAATGTCATATTTCAAATTTCGCAAAAACTCCTACCGCTTGCGTTAGTTGTCATCTTAAAGATTATTTAGCAACCAAAAATCCTGATCATGTTCAGGCTAAATTTTCTAAAGATTGCCAAAATTGCCATACAACAAGCGGACGTTCGCCATCAAAATTTGACCACAATACAGCAACAAACTTTCCATTGAAAAATAGTCACGTTGGTGTTGAATGCAAAATATGTCACACAAACGGATATAAAGGTCGCTCAACTTTATGTATCAGTTGCCACTTAATAGAATACAATAAAGTGATTTATCCAAATCATGTGGCTGCAAATTTTTCCAAAGAATGCCAATTATGCCACAACGATAAAAAATGGGAACAATCAATATTCAATCATAATACTACAACAACATTTCCTTTAACAGGAAGTCATATTGGTATAGATTGCAGACAATGTCACACTACCGTTTTTTCGGGAACTTCTTCTGAATGTTATAGTTGTCATCAAAAAGATTATAATAATATGATTTCTTTATCTCACGAAAAAAGTAAGTTTCCCACTTCTTGTAAAAATTGTCATTCAACTACAGCGTGGAAAAAAACAAATTTCAATCACGATAGAGATAATTTTCCTATTTTTAGCAAAACACACAAAGAAAAATGGATTACCTGTAATGATTGTCATTCAAATTTGAGTAATTTTATAGAGTTCTCCTGTATAAAATGTCATAAACATGCTGACAAACAAGAATCAGACTCAGTTCATATTAAAGTAAATGACTATACATACACAGCTAAAAGTTGTCTTACCTGTCACCCAAAAGGCATCGTGCTGCCGCACAATTCCCGGCAAACCAAGCCGCTAGGTGTGGCAGCTAAGGTTAGCAATTAAAACAAGAAAGAAAACTAATACAATGCAGGTTAAACAGGTTTTATTAGTCCTCTGTTGATCGTAGCGTGTAATTATTCAGCGTAGTCTCCAGACTACGTAGTGGAAAAATATAAGAAACCCTTCCCCCGATAAATCGGGTACTTCCCTTAAAAAGGGAAGAGCTTTGGGCAAGGAAATTTGATATATAAATATAGAAGATTTTAAAAGTTTCAGGAATTGCATCGGGTGTTTATATGTAAATAAACTTATACTTAGCAGTTGTCCCCTTTTTAAGGGGACGAGCGAAGCGGAGGGGTTTAAAAAAATCATTCAACAATCTCACCCTCGCTCGCGCACAATTGCATGGGAAAACAAATAAATAATAAAATTTATGCCACACAAAAAATCGTGGTTCAGACAAAATAATCAAAAACCAAATCATATGAATCGTCGTATTTCAAGTCTTTTATTTATTTTAGGTATAGTAGTCATTAGTCAGTCCTGTAAAACAGACAAGCCGAAAGAGGCCGCTCTTCCTCAGAAGCAATATATGTATCTTACTTTTGATGACGGACCTTTGGACGGCAGTCAGGATGTTGATAGTATTATTTTGGCAGAGAAGATAAAAATCAGTGTGTTTCTGGTTGGTTCGGAAGTAGTTGGCGACAGGGAAATGGAGACGTATTATAAATATTACGAAGAGAATCCGTATATCGAGGAGTACAATCATAGTTTTACACATGGTAACGATCAATATAATGTGTTCTACGGCAATCCGCATAAAGCAACCGAGGATTTTATGAAGAATCAGAAATTTCTGAAGATTCAGTTTAAGATCATACGCATGCCGGCCTGCAATACCTGGCGTATTAATAACAAGAAACAAGATGATTGTGAAATTAATGCAGTGGCTACAGCCGATAGTCTGGCTGCACGGGGATTTAAGGTTTTTGGCTGGGATGTAGAGTGGCAGCATCATGATGAAGATGGTACTCCGGTACAAAGTGTTGATGAAATGTACAGGCAAATTATGCAACAGTTGAATTCGGAAAAAACATTTACGAAAAACAATATCGTTATCCTGTTGCACGATGAAATGTTTCAACGTCGTTGGGAAGAAAGTGACCTGAAACAATTAATTGACCGCCTGCGAAAAGATAAAAATATCGTCTTCGAACAACTGAGGTTTTACCCTCAGGATTAAAAACAGTATTTTAAAAAATAATCCACCTCCTTCTCGTTTGCAAAGAGGAGGAGAATGAGTGGGTTTAAAAAATAAAGTGCAATATAAACCGTCAGGACATTATAGTTCTGACGGTTTTTTATGCACGAAAACGCAGTACAAACAACCTTTGTAAATTTGTATAAAAAAGTTGGAAAAAGGATTGGTGGTGTTAATGTTATTTTTTACCTTTGGGGCGGAAAAATAAAAACGAATAACGAAGCAGATTTTAAACATTGCAAAACATACAGTAAACATACAGTAGAGATTGCAGTCATGCGCAAATGTGCAAAAACGAAATTTACAGACAACTAAAAACAATATGAAAAGAATTCCAATTTTGCTATTTTTTTGCTTATTCCTTTTTATTACGGGACAAGCACAAGTTTCTAAGACCATCAATGTAACAACTCCCGGGACATTATCAACATTACTTACTTCAACTGAACTTAGTACGGTTACAAACCTAACCGTAACAGGCAATATTGATGCAAGGGATTTTAAGACGATGAAAGATAAAATGCCAAAGTTAGCAAATATAGATATTAGTACAGTAATTATTAGTTATTATAAAGGGTACCAAGGCACCGAAGGATATTCTGACCAGGAATCAAGCGGATTAATAGAATATGCGGCAAACGAAATTCCAAAATATGCATTTTTTATATATTATTCATGGCCATCGGCTGGTAAAACTAACATAAAATCAATCAGTCTACCAAGTTCAATTACGTCTGTAGGTGAGAATGCTTTTGCAATGTGTACAGGGTTATCCGGTTCATTAAAGATTCCTTCATCAGTTGTAAATATCGCTCCGGGTGCTTTTTTATATTGTACCGGATATACCGGATCATTGATTATTCCTTCCTCAGTAGATACTATTGGAAATCAAGCATTTTCAGGGTGTAGTGGTTTCACCGGATCGTTAATCATTCCTTCAACTGTAAAGGTGGTTAATGATAATGCATTTCGATATTGTACAGGATTTAATGGAACACTTTCACTCTCAGACTCATTAACATATATTGGTGAAAGTGCTTTCAGTGAATGTTCCGGTCTTAAAGGATCTGTTACAATTCCAAAGTCAATAATAACAATTGGTGGAAGTGCATTTGCAAATTGTTCCGGATTTAATGGGTCATTAACGCTTGGTGCTTCTGTCAGAACTATTGGTGGAGGTGCATTTATGAACTGCTCCGGACTGAAAGGAACTTTATCCATTCCATCATCTGTAAGTACTATTGGAGGTAGTGCATTTAGTGGTTGTTCCGGATTTACAGGTTCACTAATTATTCCGTCATCTGTTACAACAGTAGGAGAACAAGCATTTCAGGGTTGTTCAGGTTTCAATGGATCTTTGACTTTATCTTCATTAGTGACTGCCATCGAGGCGTCAACTTTTGATGGTTGTATCGGTTTAACCGGATCAATTAGTATTCCAGCTTCTACGACTATTATAAGGTACGGTGCATTCAAAAACTGTAAAGGGTTTAACGGATCTTTGACAATTCCTTCTTCTGTAAGTTGGATTGAAAGTTATGCATTTTCTGGTTGTAGTGGTTTAACCGGATCATTGACATTACCAACTTCAGTTCATACAATTAATGATCATGCATTTTTTGGTTGTAGCGGTTTTAATGGAAATTTAATTTTACCCCCTACACTATATTCAATAAATACTGCAGCTTTCACGGGCTGTAGTGGTTTTACTGGATCATTAAAAATACCTGAATTTGAGATTGAATATGGAGCTTTGATTGGAGATTCTGCCTTTGCAGGATGTAAGAGTTTTAATGGCACGTTAAGTTTACCCAAAACAATTCCTTATCCGATAGGAAACGCTGCCTTCTCAGGTTGCAGTGGTTTTACCGGGTCACTGATAATTCCTACGGCTGCCAAATCCATTGGAATATCTGCCTTCTCAGGTTGCAGTGGTTTTAATGGATCATTGTCTGTTTCTTCTTCAATTGCCACAATAAGTAATAATGCATTTAAAGATTGTATCGGTTTAAATGAAACACTTACCATACCTGCATCTGTTACGTCAATTGGCAGTAATGCCTTTATGAATTGTAGTAACTTAACAAGAATTAATGCATATGGGAATAATCCATCAGGTATAACGTTGGGAACTACTGTTTTTTCGGGAATCCCCAAAACATCCTGTAGTTTATTTGTCCCGGTTACAAAGAAATCGTTATATGCAGTTGCTGCACAATGGAAAGATTTTATTACTATCTCCGAAGGTATTCCCACCACGGTAACAACGGGTACCATTAACAGTGTATATTCTACGAATCCAACCGGGAATGGAAATATTACAAATATTGACCCTAACGACTTAACTCATTACGGTGTTGTATGGAGCACGACTTCAAATCCCACCATTGATCTTACAACCAAAAAAGAACAGGGAACGGCAACAGCTACAGGCCCGTTTACGTATTCATTATCAGGATTAACTGCTAATACAACCTATTTTGTAAAAGCTTATGCTACTAACAGTTCTGGAACAAGTTATGGAGAACAAACTACGTTTACTACCCCAACACCGGTTCTTCCATCACCTTCTGCAATTTCTTTAACTGGTTTTAAAACAGCAAAAGGAGTTGCTTCTGCAATTCAAACTTTTACAATAGGTGGAACTGAATTAGCTTCTAATTTAGTTATTACTGCTCCGGCAGGTTTTGAAATTCAACAGTTGGGAGCAAGTTATTTTGTACCAACTATGTCATTAATTCCGGTTTCGGGAGTTGTTGCAAATAGAACTATTGCAGTAAGAATAGCAGCCTCAGCACAATCTACAGGAAAAATCTCAAGCAATATAGTATGTTCTACTGCATGGGCTGCAGATCAACTTATTGCTGTTTCAGGTGAAATTACACAAAAGCAATTAACTGTTACTAATCCAACTATAGTAACTAACAAGATGGTTGATGGTAACACAAATGCAGTTGTTACAATAGCAGGAACGTTGCAAGGCGTTGATGCTGTTGATGCAGGCAATGTGGGTGTATCAGCCTCAGCTACTTATGATAATGCAAACGTAGGAACCAATAAAACTATTACGGTAGTTTTTACACTTACTGGTAGTGCAAAGGATAAATATCTTGCTCCGGTAAACTATGTGATTACCAATGCGAAAATTTCAGATTATATTACTCTAAGTCCATTATCTACACCATCACCTGGTTGTGAAGGTTCCACCATGGATTTACCTTTTACATTACTGACCGGAACACCAACGCAGTATAAAATAACATTTAATGCTGCAGCATTGAGTGCAGGTATGAAGAATGTTGCCTATATGGATCTGTCAAATGCAAATGCAGGCGGCGTTTTGACATTTTCTGTTCCTAACAATACGAAAGATGGAATATATCAGGGAACTGTAAAAATGAAAAATGAATTATACATTGAAAGTATTGATTATCCGTTTACGTTTACTATAAATGTTTCTGCAGACTATATCCGTACTAAATTCAATGATATTATTCTTTTTGATAACTCTGAAAAACGGTTTACAGGTTATCAATGGTATATTAATGGCATTGAAATACCGGGTGCTACCAAACAGTTTTATTCTTCCCCTATTGGTTTGATTGGCAATTATTCGCTCAAACTTACAACAACAGATGGCAAAACTTTATATACTTGCCCTAAAGTTTTGAACTTATTTTCTGTAAAGGCACAAGTTAGTACATTCCCTAATCCGGTAAAAGAGAACGAAAACTATACTGTTCAGGTAACAGGTTTGAATGAAGATCAATTGAAAGATGCTGAATTATCCGTTTTTAATATGCAGGGCATTTGTGTTTATAAATCAAGAATTACCGGAAATGTAAATAACCTGAATCTCCCTGTAAATGGAGCTTATGTCGGACATTTAACTGCAACTGGTATTGATAATGTTTTCAAAATAATTGTAGTAAAATAAGACTCATAAAAAACTCATTCAGTTATTCCAACAATAAAAAATATGAAAAAACAACTCATACTATTCATTAGCTTAGTTATTACAACATTGTCGCAGGCTCAGGAATCCGGAAACTATTTACATTTGAATATCGGAAGCGGGCAACATAATTTGTTATATACGCTTAAGGATGGTACACAGACTGCACAAAGTGGTTATACGGCAAATCTTGCTTTCAGTCATTTCTTTACACCAACAATTGGAATTCAAACAGGTATCGGTATACAAACATTCAGTGCGCTTTCCACCCTTAACCTAACCGAAAGTACACCGGCAATTGATAGCGATGGAGATACTTATATCCATAAATCTAAATTTAACAACTGGCAGGAAAGCCAACAGGTATTATTTGTCGAGGTACCATTAACGGCACAATTCACACATAGGTTCAATGATAAAATAGGACTGTTAGTAACTGCAGGAGCAAAGGTTTCAATTCCGGTTAATGCAACTTATAAAACAATAGGAGGAGAAATTGTTACAAGCGGATATTATCCACAGTTCAATATTGAACTGACTGATTTACCTCAACATGGATTTACTACTATTACTCAAAGTTACACCGGTAAATATAGTTTTAATCCAGCCTGTATGGCAATAGCTGAACTGGGCGGAACCTATAAACTATCTGAAAAGATTGATTTGTATATAGGCGGCTATTTTAATTATGGATTAAATAACATACTAAAACCCGATACAAAAACGCTGTATGAACCAGATGGAACTTATAACGGAGTGATGGAAACTAACCAGACGACGAGTTTAAAACCATTCTCATTAGGTGTAAAATTGGGATTGTATTTAAAACTAGGTAAGAAATAAGTAGCAGGGTAAGACTCTGATGGTACGGATTTGTACCGCGCCAATAAAAGATAAAGAAAAGAACATGTTGCAAATCCACGCCAGCAGGGATTGATTAATAACAGGGGTCAGGAAACCCGTCCCAACGAAGGTTAATGGTTATAATCATAATAAGTTTTGAAACAAAGTATCAAAAACAAATAAAAAACACATAGTATGAAAAGAGTTATAATTTTATTATTTGCCCTGTTTTTTGGATTTCAGTTATCATTATTCAGTCAGGTTGAAAAAGACGTAAATTCTAAGATTTCAAAAGTTATAGTTTATTCAAAGGGAGTTCAGATTCAAAGTGAATTAAAGGTTGAACTGGAACAGGGAAAATATCTTTTATCCTTTAAAAATCTTTCTCCTTATATAAATACAGAGAGCATAAGAGTTGATGGAGATGGGAAATACACGATTCTGAATGTTCAGCTTCGCACTGATTATATTAATGAATTGGATAAGAATAAGCAAATTGGTGATTTAAATACCAATATTCAACTTTATCAGAATAAAATAGAAGACGAAGAAACCTGGACAAAAATTTTAAACGAAAAGCTCGATTTTTTAAAGGCAAATAAGTCTGTTACCGGAAAGGATCAGGCAATTAATCCTGATGTTTTTAAATCCCTGAATTTAATTTATGGCGATAGTTTTGAAAAAATCTCCTTAGAGGTTTTAAAGAGGCAACGGTTAATCAAAGATTACACAAAGGAAGTTGATAAACTTAAAAACCAATTGAACTCTTTAAACTCAAAAAGCGTATTACCTTCCGGCGTTATTACCATTATGATTGATTCAAAAAAGCAGCAATCTTCAACCATCAAACTATCCTATTTTGTAGATAATGCAATGTGGTATCCATCGTATGATATCCGGTTTGTGAATGCCAATAAGCCGTTGTCCATCTCCTATAAAGCAAACATAAGCCAAAATACGGGTATAGACTGGAAAAACGTGGATGTAACATTGTCAACTGCAAAGACAAATGTTTCTGCTCAAATACCGACATTAAACACGAATTACCTTCAGTTTTATACTCCGAACATACAGGCCGCTTTAGAAGGAAGGATTTCTGGTTTAGCAATATCAAATAATACCGGAACTCCTGGAGCACTGTCAGAAATAAGAGTAAGGGGCTTAGGCTCTGTTAATACTAACAATCCATTATATGTAGTCGATGGTGTACCTCAGTCTGATATTTCATCCATAAGTCCAAATGATATTGAAAAAATGGAAGTACTGAAAGATGCCTCTGCTACTGCAATTTATGGAGCACGTGGTTCAAATGGGGTTGTTTTGATTACCACTAAAAATAAATATGACAAATCGTCTATGCCATTAACGATATCTTCTAAAAATGAAACTTCGAATGAGTATTTAGTTGATGCACAGCAATCCATAAACTCAGATAATAAAATGAATTCAATAACATTCAGAGAAACTGAACTGAATGCTACCTATGAATATCAAACCATTCCAAAACTGTCGAAAAATGTATATTTGATAGGAAAGATTTATGATTGGTATAAAGCAGATTTGATGGATGGTGAAACTAATATTTATTTAGAAAATTCATATGTTGGAAAGTCAAGAATTAATACCCAACAATTTAGTGATACGCTGAATATATCATTTGGAATTGACAATAATATTAGCGTAAATCGGGAAAAAATAAAGGATTATTCGGAATCTCAATTTATCAGTTCCAATAAAAAGGAAACATTTGCCTGGAAATTGACCATACGCAATAATAAATCATATGCAATAAAAGCAAAAATTTATGATCAGGTTCCGGTATCTTCTGTAAAAGAAATACAGGTAGAAACACTTGAGCTTTCGGGTGGTGTAATGAATCCAAATACCGGAAAAGTACAATGGACTATTGATTTAAAACCAAATGAAACCAAACAGATGATTTTAAAATATTCGGTTAAATATCCAAAAGACAGAAATGTAATTGTTGATTGAAAGTAATCCGTGAGTATAGCGTGTAAATGTCAGGTGTATTCACCGGACTATTACATGGCAAAAGAAAAATTGAAAAATGTAAGAAACCTTTCCTCCGCCAGCTGGCGGATCGTCCCTTAAAAAGGGAAGAACTTTGGATCAGGATATTTGATATATAAAGAAGATTTATGAATACACTGAATTTATCAATATTATATTCTAACATGAAATATATGAGAAAACTATTTTATTTATTCTTAATTCCGGTTTTATTTAGTTGTAATAATTCGAACAGGATTGATAATACATACATGGATGAATATCGCTATCCCATGGACAGTTTGATAAATCCGAAAGTTTTTGTTTTTCAACGAACTGACAGCATTGAAAAACTGACATTTTACTATGAACAAATGAAGGTTGTAGGTAACAATCGGATTTTTATTTATACCCGATTGAATCATGACAATAACAGCCAGTACAGAGACTCAATTGTATATTATTATCAACAAAAAAATCTTATTATCAAGGATAAATATATACTGGTAAGAGATTTTAAAACAAACTCAGACAAATTGAGTAAATGTGAAATTCTTGAATATACGGACCACTTAAATAAAAGGGTAATAAAATCTAAATGTTCATTTCCGCTAAATGAGTCAATTAATTCGACATTTTACAACGTGTCCACATTTGACAAAAAAATTACATTTAAGCTGTTCAACAGGGATGTGGAATGCTTAAAAATGAATGATTTAGTTCAGGTTAGGGGATATCATAAATATATTCCATTTGTCGGGAAAAAGATAGAAATGACAGGATATACTATTTTAGCAAAGGGAATAGGAATGGTATACGCTTCGATTACTGATAAAGAATCAAAGAAAAATTATACATATCAACTGAAGGAAATAATTGACTACTCGACATATCATATAAAATATCCGATACCAACTGCAGACAGGGATCTGTGATCTTTATCAAACAAATTTTTCAGGTCGTAGACTTTCTTCAATGTTGTAAAATTAAGTTCAAAATA
>CAIYTJ010000337.1 GCA_903929065.1 uncultured Bacteroidales bacterium
GTCAAGCCCGAGCAGTTCCGCAAGGTCTACGAGCCCATGTTTGCCGTCAGTGTCGATAACGGCGAAAAGCTCAGCCCGCTTTACGACTGGCGCCCCCAAAGCACCTATATCCGCCGCCCCTCACTGAGCTATTTGGGTGTTATTATTGCATTAATTCTGACTATGAATTCTTGTAAAAAACACAACAATAACCAGAGTAATATTCCAACACCCATCAATCCTATCGAAGAAAGAGCAATTGCTCATTTAGACCATAGTGCCTACTTTAAGGATTCTATTAAAACACCTCAGGAAGTAACTAAAAGATGTTTGGAATGCCATCCAAACAGTGCCAAGGAAATGATGAAAACACCTCACTTTACCTGGATAAGTGGCGATGCAGTTAGAAATGGAAAAGTTATTTTATTGGGAAAGAGAAATCAGATTAATAATTTTTGTATCAGTGTTGTTGGAAACTGGAAATCCTGCACAGCATGCCATGCCGGATATGGCTTTGGCGATATGAGTTATGACTTTACGAAAGAAGAAAATGTAGATTGCTTAGTTTGTCATGATGGAAGCGGTACCTATACAAAAACAAAAATGGGCATGCCGTCTCCTAAAGTGAATTTAAAATTAGTGGCTTCGAGTGTCAGACGCTCAAATCGCGATAATTGTGGATCATGTCATTTCAGTGGTGGTGGTGGTATGGGTGTTAAACATGGTGACTTGGATGAATCATTGCTAAATGCAAATGCAGAACTTGATATTCACATGGGTAAACTTAACTTCCAGTGCACCGATTGCCATAAAACCAACCACCATGTCATTGCCGGAAAGTTAAACACCACCTACACTAATCTGACAAAAGTAAATCGATTTGATTGCCAGAATTGCCATACATCAGCACCTCACGCCGATCATCGTCTCAATGAACATGCTTCGCGTATTGCTTGTCAAACCTGTCATATTCCTGCATTTGCCCGAAAACTACCTACTAAAATGACCTGGGATTGGTCGAAAGCCGGAGATTCTACCCGAGTAAATAACCCACACGAATATTTAAAAATCAAAGGCGAATTTCATTACGATGAAGATGTGGTACCGTCTTATGCCTGGTACAATGGTAAAATGAACCGGTATGTTGTGGGGGATAAATTGGCTGCCGAAAATGAACATAATATCAATTCCCCTCAAGGTTCACGAAATGATGAAAATTCAAAAATATGGCCATTTAAAATACATCATGCCACACAACCTTATGACCCAATTAACAATATACTTATACCTCCTTTGACAAGCGGTGTAGGTGGTTATTGGACAAAGTTTGATTGGGCTTCTGCGCTAAAAAAAGGTGCTGAACTAAATCATTTACCCTACAGTGGAAAGTATGGATTTACCAAAACTAAAATGTACTGGCCTATTAATCACATGGTAACAACCAAAAATAATGCCCTGACCTGCATTCAGTGTCACTCTGCAAACGGAAGATTAAACTGGAAAGAGTTGGGTTATGAACACGATCCGATTAATGGTCCGAAATCAAAAATTCTAAATTGAAATATATTATGAAACGAACACTAAATCCATTTACAAATCCCTATTTAGCCGGGACTATTTTAGGAATTGTACTATTTTTAGCCTTTGCATTAACCCATAGTGGATTGGGTGCTTCGGGTGCCATTGGTCGCATTCAGGTATCCATGACAAAGGTAGTTTGTCAGAGTCATGTAGATAAGGTCGGAACCTTTGCTGCCATTGGGGCGGGTGACCGTAATCCGTTAGACCATGCCAGTGTTTTATTACTTTTAGGAACATTTGTAGGCGGAATGATTTCGGCCTGGTACAATGGTAGAATGAAATTAGAAATTTTCAAAGGACCAAAAATTTCAAATCCACAACGGCTTGTATTTGCACTTATTGGTGGAATAATTATGGGATATGGAGCCAGGTTTGCCCGTGGTTGCACTTCCGGTCAGGCATTGACAGGAGGAGCAGTTCTCTCATTTGGCAGTTGGGTATTTATGTTCTGTGTTTTTGGAGGTGGTTATGCCATGGCCTACTTTGTGCGTCGTCTCTGGACAAATTAATCTTAACAATTTAGTGCATGATTACAATTTATCAGAATCAGATATCTTTTAATATATCAATGATTTATAACAGGGGCTTCCGCCCCTTAAACCCCGACTTACTTTTTGTCTTGAAACAAAAAGTAAGCAAAAAGTTCAAGACTACGCCCGCTTCGCTCGAAAAACTTGCGCTCAGTTGGCTGAAACCGTCCAAACTCGCTCCTACGTCGCTCAAACAGGACAGTTTCTTACGCCAACTTCACTTGTTTTTCGGCTCACCGGACGAGGTCAGTCCAGATCAAACTCGGCCATTGGCAGAAAATCAAGAGCTTATAAATTTTTGTCATGTACTTACTCTTAACAATTAAACAATTACAATTATGTTACCTATAGATGTTTTAGCTGATTTGGGCAAACCACTTGGATATTTGGTGTTCTTTTTAATAGGAGCCGGATTTGGTTTTGCTCTGGAAATCGCAGGTTTTGGCGATTCACGTCGACTGGCTGCTCAGTTTTATTTGAAGGATATGACTGTTTTAAAAACCATGTTTACGGGGATATTAGTGGCTTGTCTTTTAATATTTTTGTCTTCCAGCATTGGTATTTTGGATTTTTCGCAGTTAGTGGTGAATGAAACATACTTATGGCCGGGCATTATTGGTGGTCTTATCATGGGAGTTGGATTTGTTATTGGTGGCTATTGCCCCGGCACTTCATTAGTTTCTGCTGCCAGTCTTAAAATCGATGGTTTTGTATTCCTTTCGGGGACAGTAATTGGTGCTGGTATTTTTGGTGAATCAATAAAATATTTTGATGATTTATGGTATTCGTCATACAAGGGACGTTACCTTGTTTCTGATTGGTTAGATTGGTCTATAGGAGCTACAGTTCTTGGCGTTACATTATTGGCACTTGTGTTTTTTTACGGAGCAGAAAAAACGGAAGAATATTTTAGAAAAAAAGAAACCGGAGAACCATGGTCGTGGAAAATTACCAGACGCTCTTATATTTTCTCATCCATTGTTTTAATACTTACAGCAATTGTAATTCTGGCAATTGGACAACCCGACCCAATTCGGAAATGGAAAATGATGGAAAGTAAATACGCACCTCAATTAACTTCAAGAGCAGTTTTTATTCACCCTTTAGAATATGTAAAAACGAACAATGATGCCAGTATAAAGCTGATAACACTTGATTTAAGGACAGTTTCAGAATTTGATGCTTTTCATATTTTTGGTTCTGTAAATATGAAATTAGATATTCTTTTAGACTCCAAATTAGTTTCGCAGTACGCACAGTTACCAACAAATGGTGTTGTTATACTCATCTCAGACAAGGAAGAAGAATCCGTTAAAGCATGGCAATACCTCAAAGTTCAAGGAGTTAACAATGTATATATTCTTGATAAAGGATTACAAAATTGGTCGAAGTTATTTGGGAATCTGAAAGTACACGGTAAACCAATTAATTTGTCTTCACCGCCTTCTGACATTTTGGAACTGTTTCCAACCAATACTTTTACACCCAAAATAAAAATAAGTTCTAAAAAACACGGTGGTGGGCTTTGTGGTTAATTAAAAAATGCATTTTATGAGAAAAATATCAA
>CAIYTJ010000338.1 GCA_903929065.1 uncultured Bacteroidales bacterium
ACTCCGGTACAATCCAAGGTCGTATTGAGTCGCTCTCCATGCAGTGGTTCTCAGTTCATAATTAAGGTAACCGGCTCCTTTGTCAAAAGCCGCCAATGTGAGATTGACAATATTTTTATATTGACTCCCATTTTCTGGCGTATAATTTACGTTCCAGGGATAGCCAAAGTATCCTGAACCTGTTTGAAAACTTGATAATGCATCGGCATAAAAATCTCGACCTACAATGTTGATTCCTTTCAGTGCACCAAAGTCAGAAGCATCGGTGGTGTAACCTGCTAAATTGACGCGTGTGATCATATCGGCAGTACTGTTGTGAATCACTTGTCCCAGGGTATCCAACAAGTGATAACCTGCTGCCTTTTGCCCGCCAGCCCACATAGTATTGGTTGGACCAATATGATCCGGCTCATTCTCCACTTGAATAAAAACAACTCGTTTATTGAGGTCTTTTTGACCAATATAATTCATTAAATTACCAACGGCCCGACTTTCTTTTTCAATAAGGCTTGCCGTGCGAAGAACTACCGGGGCACTGGCAACCGCAGAGATCAGGGGATAGGTAGTCTTGTCTTTGGAAATATAACCCGGTACATTGGACCAACCGCAAACATCTGAGCCAAACCAAAGAAATTGCAATCTCAAGTTATATTTATTCGCACTTGCCAGATAGGAATCTATCAATGTAAAATTAAATGTATTGTCATCTGTTTCGATGTAATTCCAGGGAATTGGAACTGATACATCTTTAAACCCAGCTATACTCGCATATTGAAAATATTGATCCACATTTGCCAATTTTGTGCCGTCACTATAAGGATTTGAGCCCAAATAATCATCAATTCGTAATTGAATGCCGTATATTAAATAGGGTAATCCGTTGTATTCTATGTAATTCTTAGATGCTGTTCTAACCAATTTAGAAACAGGGATACTATATTTTATCGAAATAGAATAGGACAATGTTGTCAGCTCATTCTTCGAATCTTTCAACTTAAAAGAGAATGAAGTTGCTGTCCGCTCAATATCTGCTGTAAAAATAAACTTCGTTCTATCCACAAATACAGTTGATTTAGAAACATCTGTTTGATTTACAGGTACATTATTATAGGTCAATATTCCAGCATTTGGCAATGCGGTAATGATAACGCCCGCAAAAGTATCTCCGGCGGAATTGTAAAATGCAAAATCATTATCTACAAATGAATAAGTTGCCGAAGTTGCAGGGATATAAATTGTATTATATGCACTTAATGTTAGTTGTGCATTGACCTTTATAACGCTCAATACTATTATCAGCAAAAAACATAATGATTTTCGCATATTTCATTTTTTATTGATTGTATTTTTTTTTAGCAATGAAAATCATATCATCATACAATTATCAATTGAATAATGGGAAATTACATTTTTAAAACACTGAATAATTGGCGGATACTCAATATTTCACTTTTCGTGAAACTGAAAAGCGATTAGTTGATTGAGAGTGACTAGTTTTTCGCTGTGTAAGAATTTACTTCTTTAGACTTATAATTCAAAAAGAAAATGCTGCCAATTTGGAAATTGGCAGCATTTATAAAAATTTATCACTAGCGTTGCGTTGTTATTAAAATAAGTTCTTTGAAACCCTTGTTATTACTGCATTTGCTGAGTTTTTGATCGAGCAATGATTTGAAAAACATTTTGTGTTTATTAGCCGA
>CAIYTJ010000339.1 GCA_903929065.1 uncultured Bacteroidales bacterium
GGTAGTAATTACCCAATTGCCAAAAAAATCAGAAGTAAAAATGGATGAACGACTAATAATGGGCGATAAACCAATTATTGAATACCGGAAACACAGGCAGGAATTGACAAGTTAACATAATCAAAAAGGTTATCTGAATCAGATAACCTTTTTAATTTATAAACTATTCTAAATCTATGTTTTACAACTTGCCAACACTTTTAAAGTATAATTTTTCCAGTTTATCAACAGTTGATAATTTAAATATTTTCAATTCATTTTCAACTTCATCGCTCGAAGTTAAATCCCTCAATAGATAATTTTCTTCGGAAGTCATTGCAATTTGATGTTCAGGTTCGAACTTGTCAAAAAATAAACCCATTGTTTTGTAATAACTGATTTTCACTCCTTCTATGGTTGGAAATTTGAAAAAATCCAGTTCGTTTCCTATTTTTTTTAACGATTGACGAGTATTTAATAAAATCTTTGACTTACCATAAGTTTCTGATTCAGTTGATCTCCAGGTCTCTTTTTTCAAAATATAAGAAACGCTTCTGTTGTACACTTTCTTAAGGTATTCCGTACTGTTCTTCTTTAATACCTTCAATCCTCTCTTCGTTTTCATTTGTCTAACTCTAAAATGTAATTATTTTAATACCTATTTGTTTAACAACAAAAGCTGAATAATGTTTTGTTTAATTCGTTGTTTTTTTCAAAAAGTCAAAACATTTATTTCCAAATAAATAATAGCATAAATTGTGCCAAATAGCATCATTTTACACTAAATATTTTACGAAATATAATGTTTTTTAATTTAACTAGATAAAAAAAACAAGAAACTCCTGTTTTCAAATTCTAAATCAACTATTTTACCACAAAATTCAAGCATATTTTTTTGTTTCTCACAAACTTTTTGTACCTTTGCGCGCTATTTTGTAAAGTCAACATAATGTCTAACCTACTAATTTATTAGTAATTAAAAAAAATTTCAGAAATGAAAGAAAACGAAGAATTGGCGGAAGAATTAATTCCAACCATCGAAGAAACAATTACGGAGGCAACTCCGGTTGTGGAAGAAACAAAAAACGAAGAAACACAAGTGGTAGCCGAAGCTCCTGCTGTTGAAGAAACAGTTGAAGAAGAAGCACCGGTAGCAGTAGAAGAAGCTGTTATTGAAGAACCAGTTATCGAAGAAGTTGTAGCTGAAGAAGCTCCGGTTGCAGAGGTTATCGAAGAAACTCCGGTAGCAGAAGTTATCGAAGAAGCACCAACTGCAAAAGTAAAAGCTCCGGCACCTGTTCTAACAGGAGATTTTGACTGGGATGCTTACGAAAAAGGAATCACAATTTCTGCTCAGGCGAAAGAAGATTTAGAAAAAATTTACGACAACACTTTGAATGCAATCAAAGACAAAGAAGTTGTTGAAGGAACGGTTATTTTAATAAACAAACGTGAGGTAGTTGTAAACGTAGGCTACAAATCAGACGGCGTTGTGCCAATGAGCGAATTCCGCTACAATCCTGATTTGGCAGTTGGCGATAAAGTTGAAGTGTATATTGAAAGCCAGGAAGATAAAAAAGGACAATTAATCCTCTCACATAAACAAGCTCGCGCAACCCGCTCATGGGATCGTGTGAATGCAGCTTTGGAATCACAAGAAATCGTGAAAGGTTTCGTAAAATGCCGCACAAAGGGTGGTATGATCGTAGATGTATTCGGAATCGAAGCATTCTTGCCGGGATCACAAATTGATGTGAAACCAATTCGCGATTACGATGTATTTGTAAACAAAACAATGGAATTCAAAGTTATCAAAATTAACCACGAATTCAAAAACGTTGTTGTTTCACACAAAGCACTTATCGAAGCTGAACTTGAATTACAGAAAAAAGAAATTATCGGTAAACTTCAAAAAGGTCAGGTTCTTGAAGGAACAGTTAAAAACATCACTTCTTATGGTGTGTTTATTGACCTTGGTGGCGTAGACGGTTTGATTCACATTACCGACCTTTCATGGGGACGTGTTTCGCATCCTGAAGAAATCGTTACATTGGATCAAAAACTTAACGTGGTTATTCTTGATTTCGATGACGAGAAAAAACGTATTGCTCTCGGCTTGAAACAACTTTCTGCTCATCCTTGGGATGCATTGAGTGCTGAACTTAAAGTTGGCGACAAAGTAAAAGGTAAAGTAGTGGTTATGGCTGATTATGGCGCTTTTGTTGAAATCGCACAAGGCGTTGAAGGCTTGATTCACGTTTCAGAAATGAGCTGGTCACAACATTTACGTTCAGCTCAGGACTTCCTGAAAGTTGGAGACGAAGTAGAAACTGTAATCTTGACTTTGGACCGCGACGAACGCAAAATGTCTTTAGGTATCAAACAATTGAAATCTGATCCATGGGAGGCTATCGAAACCCGCTATGCTGTTGGAACAAAACACGTTGCAAAAGTTCGTAACTTTACTAATTTTGGTGTATTTGTAGAAATTGAAGAGGGCGTTGATGGTTTGATTCACATTTCTGACCTTTCATGGACTAAAAAAGTAAAACACCCATCTGAGTTTACTCACATTGGTGCCGAAATTGATGTTCAGGTATTGGAAATTGACAAAGCAAACCGTCGTTTAAGCTTAGGCCACAAACAACTGGAAGAAAACCCATGGGATGTATTGGAAACAATGTTTACTGTTGACAGCGTACACGAAGGTGTAATTGTTGAAATGTTGGATAAAGGTTCTGTAGTATCTTTGCCATACGGCGTCGAAGGTTTTGCAACTCCAAAACATTTGATCAAAGAAGATGGCTCACAAGCTCAGGTTGATGAAAAATTAGCTTTCAAAGTAATTGAATTCAACAAAGATGCTA
>CAIYTJ010000340.1 GCA_903929065.1 uncultured Bacteroidales bacterium
AGTGTAAATATGAAAAATATACTTGTCGATTTCATTTATAATGTTGTGGATTAGTGACAACTTTTATTTTTTTTGCTCTTTTAAGAATTATAAAAGAGGTTTAAAGTTGTTTGGCAAAACAAGAAATAATCGAAATTATTAAAAAGCAAAAAAGCTATCCCAAAATTACTTTTGAGATAGCCTCTTCTTTTAATAAGTTGTGTAATCTATTATTTAACTACGTTTATTTTTTGAGTGAATGAACCGCTTTGTCCGTCAAACTTCACAATGTAAATTCCTTCATCAATATTTGCTAAATCAATATCAATACTTTTACTATTGGCATTTACTGAAATATCTTTAATCAATGACCCGATAATAGAATATATTTTAATGGATTGAATGGCTGTTTCATTCTCGAGTTCAATAGTAAATTTTCCATTATTTGGATTTGGATAAATTTTTATTTTATCTGATACGTTCACTGAGCTGATTCCTCCAATATGTTCTTGAACAAAAACTGTTCTTTTAACTGTTTTTGCAGTATTACCAGATGGATCAGTTACATTAAAATATACATAATACATTCCAGGAATATCATTTTTCACTTTACTGTCATCTACAACTAAAAAGTTATTTAATATAGATTCTGTATAATAGTTATCACTTACAGAATGACCTGGATCAACGTATTTTTGAAACCTTGGTAAATTAATTGGATTCTTGCCAATCAAGGTAATAACAGGAGCAATTCTATCTACCACATGAACTGTTCTTGTAAGGCATGTTGTATTATTTGATGGGTCAGTTACACAATATGTAATGGTATAATTTCCCATTTTGGTCATATCTAAATTTGATGTTGTGTTTTCCACCAAAGTACTAAAATCATAATAACTACTACTGTAAACAATACCAGGATCCGTATAAGGTGTATTCACATCTACTGTTACTTCTGTTAAGTCATTTAGTTTAAGAGTTGGGAAAATAATGTTATCAATTTTAACAACTAATCTAAAAGTGTTAGCCAGATTGCCTGAGCCATCAGTTACATTAAATGCTAAAGTATAATATCCTTTCACGTTTACATTTATAGTTCCTGATTGTATTAGCTGCAAGTTTGTCCAGTAGTTATCTGTTACCCATACATAATCAGAATAATTAAACGGAGTTGAAATTTGGTAATAAATGGTATCGGTTAATACTTTTCCATTCATGCTCACAATTACTGGTTTTGTAGTGTCCACAACATTTACTGTACGTTTAATTGTAGCAGAAATTCCATAGGCATCTGTAATAGTATAAATCACAGAATCTGATCCTAGAACCTTTGTATTTACATTGCTATTTATGGCAACTAAATTAGATATATTTTTACCTGAATTATCCATAGCAACTGCACCTTGTTCAGTATAATTATAATTAACTCCAACAATTACACTGTTATTTCCAATAAGTGAAATTACTGGACCTGTACGATCTAGTTCCACTTGAACAATACGTGTAACAGTGTTACTTATATTACCATATAAATCTGCTACGGTGTATGTTAAAGTATAATACCCAACAGTATTTACATCTAAATAGCCTGATATTACACGTTTTGAACTAATATCACCTTCTAAATTATCAATTGCTGTTACTCCAAATTCATTATAGGTTCCCCCTACTTGCATTTTATAAACTGCCGGTCCATTTAATGATACCACAGGAGCTACATAATCAATTCCAAAATTGATTCCATAGTCTTCAAAACATCCTAATTGGGCAGTATTAGAAGTTAAATCTGTGCTATCAAAAGTAATCCCAACACGCATTCGTGAAGTTCCTGTAAGGTTAATATCAGAAACTTTAAATGTTTTGCTTGTTGAAATTTTGTGTTGACTTTTCTCAAAGATAATCGTTTCGCCTGAGTCACTAAAATCAGCATTCAAGTTAAAATCTATCCAAACTCCTGTAGTCATTGGGTCGGTGTTTGTGTTTCTGTAAGTTGTAACTGTATAAGTTAATCCTCTATATAAAGTTGCTACTTGAGTAAAGTTCATTTGGGTATAAGTTGGTGTTTGCAATGCTGTATTAGTATCTATTTTCCCTAAAGTTACTCTACTGATACCCACATCTGATCCTGTAGGAATCGTATAAGCAGATCCCGGAGAATTATATCCTAATATATTAACCATACAAGGAATTACTTTGGTACTGCTTCCCATGATATTAGTAGCTTTTAATGTTACAGTATAACATGTTACGGTGTTTAAATTTACTATTGGGTTTTGTGAAGTTGCACTTGTTCCATTTAGGAAAACTACAGTTGCCGGATTAAATGTCCATAGCCATGCAGTTGGTCCATTTGCACTGTTGTCATAAAAATTAAAAACATCTGTATTAAAACCATAAGGTCGGCTAACATTCATATCGGCTATCGGTTTATATATCAAAGGTATTACCTTAATTTTTCTGCAAACTGAATCGTACCCTACACAATTATATACCTTTAAGCATATATTATAGGTTCCAACAGTATTGGCAACCCAGCTTGGATTTACATTACTGGAATCTCCTCCTATAGAAGTTCCAAATATTCCATCGCCATTGGTATCCCAACTATATATTAGATTTACTCCTGTAGTAACACTATTATAATGTACAGTGTAACCTTTATAAACCGATTGTACTCCATTTACAACAGGTCCGTTTGATGAAAATGTAAAATATGCATGAGGTTTAGAAAAAGTTGGTGGTGCAGTAG
>CAIYTJ010000341.1 GCA_903929065.1 uncultured Bacteroidales bacterium
AACCTGCTCACGCATTTGAGCCCACATCAGCCGTATGCGCGCTTCATAAGGAGAGCGCGCCCGTTGTGGCAGTACTATATTTAGCTGTCCATCAAAAGGGTCATTTTCACGTACATCATAACCGGCACCTTTCATGGTACTAACTATTGTATCTGCAATCCTTTCTTTTCCTGCGTTTCGGAATGCACCGGCAATCCGGCCAGCAACTACGCTGTGACCACCATCTAAAAGTATACGTAATATATCCGCTGCATTGCTGATCATTGAAATTCCGGTACGCACTTCCAGCGCATCCTGAGTAAACGTATTTGGAGAACAGCGCACTAATGCGGCAGGGAGTGTATAGAAGCGTATGCCATCCTGCATGGTTCGCTCGTCGGACGGTGGTATTTCTGCTTTCAAGGGAAACAGCGAGGTTCCGACGGGAAGCTCTACTGGCAAATTGTTCGCACCAGGCGCACGTACTAATAGTTGGCTAGGCACCTTGGTATTGCCTGCATGTATCATAAGAGATTGTTCAGGTGACAAGCACCATGCATCGCCAAAGCGATCTTCAAGATATTGTACACAAAATCCCCAATAGTTACTGTACCAAGCCGTACTATCTCCTTTTGCAGCTTGTGGTGCTGTCGCAATATACCAGCCGCGCAATACCTCTTCAATGAAACCATTGTTCACAAGTCGTTCCCTATGCGTTCGACTTAGCATATCAGATTTGATGGCAATAACATTCGTTTCCTGTATGCTATGCAATTCCTTTAGGGAATCAGCTAATTTTTCCGAAGGTGTAGCCATACTCTGATTTTTGAATTCAAATAGTTAGTGCCAGATCAATTCTATTACTAGCTGACGTGCGTATTGAATTAATTGAAGTTGAATCAAAATTATTATTTAATGTCGTATCAACCAAATTATTTAACGCTTAAATGACTAGAATCCCCTGAACATACTCATTTGGAAGGAACTTATTTAGATGATTGTTATATTGTAGTAAGCCAAAAAAATTAAATATTATGAACTATTTGAAAGAAATTCTGTGGCGTGATCCTTCAATGGCACTCCCAGCATTTGCCGCGTTTGCCAAAATGCACATGTCAAACGTCGTTATAGCAAACCAACCAACAAAAATCATTGAGCATTGAAATCCAGCAGCTACGATATGCCCGGAATTTAACCGTGATTTGCCCGGAATTCAATTTCGTAAGCAGAATAATTAGATTATCCCTAGATTTGATATGCCGCTATTCGGCACCGGTTCAAACGCCAATCAGAAACATGGACAAAAACATTGAAAAAGAGACATTCCAATTGGAATTTACAATCAAAAAGCTCAAAAAGAAGCTTGAAGACAAGCAAAAAGAGCTTAATGAAGTGACTTTGCAATTGAATCAGGCGCTTTCTGAAAATGAAAAGCTAAAAAGAAAGCTTAGTAAACATGAAAATCCGAAAGATGAGTATGATTATAGCTGGAGCTGGATCAGTAAAATAGTTTTCACGGTAGCCCAGGCGAATAAACCACTCCGGTCAGCCGAAATAATTTCGGTACTTAGAGTAAGGGAGCCAGACCTAAACCATAAGGTAAGCAAAGAGAAATTCCTTTCCGCATTCCTGAATGTAGCTATGCAACATGAACGGTTAATCCCCTACAAACTAAAAGGCGTAAGAGGAAATTACTATTGCCTGCCGGACTGGATAAATGAAGAAAGTGAATTGCTGCCGGAAATGAGGAGGAAGATTTATTAAGCAATAATAAGTAGAACAGCATGTTTTTATATTGTTCCTTTTGTGTACCGATTAACCATAGTGCCTGATTATTAAAGAATTATTAAGGCAAAACTACCACACCCTAAATTAGCTATACACTTCAGGTTACTTAAACGGATTTAGCTATACAGTGTGAGATAACTGCCACACCCTGAAATAGTGGGAGACACACCCTGAAATAGATTGAGACATAGCTATTTTAGTGTGCTAATCTTTTATCGTAGTGTGAGACTTTTCTAATTCCTGTTCCATTTCTTGTTTTTTCTCTGAGTAAAGGCTACTAAACAGTAAGGAAAGTTGCACAAGGGTGTCGATAATATTTTCAGCTTCGCTATCCGATACTGTTTCATAGCCAGGAAAGGAGCGAAGTTCATGAATGCTTAGTCTTTTCATGAATGAGTTAATTATTGTAAATTATCTGCGCTGTCAAGCGATTTCATATACTCCAATATTTTTTCCATTTTGCGGGTATTATCATAAACTTTTTTAGCTAAAGAGTGGTATTCATTCATTCTGATAATTTGCTTTCTGTATAATAGCTTTTCAAATTCCGAATCTGTCTTTACCTTTCTAATTTCATCAAAAATATTATCGGTTGGACTATCAATCAATTCAAAACCATCCTTATTTGAATATGTATATTCAAAAAGGTTCAAAGCAAAAGACTTATGAACTCGCATAATTATCTTTTCTCCTTTTTGTAATGTCCAAAGAAGGTCGTCAAAACTCATGTTTGGTTCAATAAAGTATAACATCTTCCCACGATGCAATTTTATTGGCTGTTTCAATAAAATTCTTTTCAAATTCCCTTCACCCACAATAGCATAGATGTCACGCACTTTAATGGGGAAATCTTCCATTTTACGCTCGACTGTACAAGATATATTTACAGCCGCAGGATTGAAAATAATATCCGCAGCAGCAGCAGTCATGTTCGCCCCTGCAACTTTGGATAATTGATTACTCATCATATTATTTACCATCAAACCACTGATTCTCCATTTTAATCTTTCAATAATATAATTCAGAGTCTCTATTTCCTTCTTCTGAGTGATTTTTTTCTTAGGTATTTTGGGATCATCATTAATAATACCTCCGTCAAATTCCGCCTTCAACGAAATAAGCAACCGGGTGACTTTAATTGCTAATAAAGTAGTATTCTCATTACTACCAGCTTTTGAAATTAGCTCTTCAAGAGATTCAAGAATTTCATTGTCAATTTGAACCTTAATAATTTTCGAAGTTGCCATGTTATACTTTTTATTAGATCATTAAGGGCGGCATGCAAAAATAAAAATAAATATCATGTATAATGAAAATGCTCTTGGTATTATTTGTCTTTCTTCGGTAAACACATGAAGATACATTTGTTGTCATTTTAAACAATAAAAATTTAAAAAAAATGGTACATGAAATGGAAAAAAACCTTCAAAATCTTGACTTGACATTGGTCAAAATAAAACTAATGGATACTGAAGAAGGTCAGGGTTGGACAAAGGAGCAATGTGAAATTGCTGAACTGGAATACAAAAGGTTTTTGAACCTCATTTATGTCTTTAAAAATGCTGTGCCCACCAAAGCAATTGACATTTTCTGGCATCAGCACATTTTAGATACCAGAGCTTATGCCGAAGACTCTATTAGGTTGTTTGGCGAATTCTTACATCATTTTCCGTATTTCGGAATGTTCGGTGAGGAAGACAATCAAAATCTAATTGACAGCTTTGAACAAACAAAACATCGCTATAAAGAACTCTATGGGGAAGAACTTGATAGAGCCAATGGATTTTCTGCTGATTATAATAAATGTCACACTTGCCATAATCAATGTAGTCATTGTAACCATCCATTAAGTAGTAATCAATTTTTGAACTAACTAACTAATTTATTATGCCATTTTCAGAAGATAAAATTCAAAAAATTTGGGAGAAGGGACTTCCAATTGACAATTTTGACCCTGCAATAGTCAGAAAGGATATTGTAGGTGCTGGCATGATCAGAGAACATTACGGTAAGGAAACGCTGTATGGTTGGGGCGTTGATCATATTTATCCAGTGTCAAAAGGAGGTGACGATCAATTTGATAATCTACGCCCAATGCAAATAGATAACAATAGAAGTAAAAAAGATGATTTCCCTACTTACCTGGCCGTAAAAGGATTTGATGGAGAAAAAAATATTGATAAAAGGACAGAAATGACCATAAATGAAGATACCGTAGGAAAGCTGAAATTGCTATATAGATTTTGACAATTACGATAGCCCTATTGATTGAATTTTAGCACCAACCGCTTTTATTAGTTCAATGTCACCGTCTTTAATTGAACTCTGGTCTGATACATTTATTATGACTCGGTAGTTTCGCTCTTCGTCCGGTTCAAAGGTCACCTCGGCACCATTTGCTACGATATAAAATTTGTACGTGTATCCGACTGCTTCAAGCCTTGTCTCAAAACTATATGCCTTGCCATTAAAATCAATATCAATACTAAAACTGTCTCCCATAAACCAAGTGCTGGAATGAAGGTAACTATAATAATATCCTGACTTATTGTATTATAGCATTTAAAAACAAACTATGCGAATATGAACAAGGCAGAATTAATCGAACAAATTGCCAAAGATTCTGGCATCACAAAAAAACAAGCAAACGAAGCTCTGGAATCATTAACAGGTTTAGTTGTATCTAATTTAAAGAAAGGAGATACGGTTACTTTAGTAGGCTTCGGCACTTTCTCTGTAACAGCTCGTGCTGCCCGTAATGGTCACAACCCACAAACCGGGGCTACTATCAAAATCAAAGCAAGGAAAGTACCTAAGTTTAAAGCAGGGAAAGATTTTTCTACTAAAATTGCACACAGGGGAGCTGTTTGATGCACAAAACAATCCGCTTAAACAAAGTATCCGGAACAAAGATTTGATTGCCCTAAGAGCACTAGTAACCAAAACAGCATTACCTGTGTTGGCGGTATAAAGCAAGCTAAGAAAATGATGAATCAAGAAGCAATTGCAAAGTTGAAAGGCCTCTATCTTACTGAAGAAAGTCGCCAAGAGGTCAAGGACAGTATAAATAAGTTTGGGGGCGTAGGCGTCATAGCTATGACGTTACACAAGGGCAAGAATATTATTAGGGCGCGTACGAATGGAATTGTTGGAGAAGACAAATTGGAAGGCCCATTTAATAAAAAGGCTGACTTCCTGTATAAACCGGCAAAGTTTAACACGACGTACCAACGAGCTAGCACACCACACCAGACTATGTTTTACGGTGTTGCCTACCCAGAGGAGGAGTCCATGGAATCGGCAAGGTTAATCGCGACGCTGGAGGGGTCTAAACTTTTGAGAGCTGAACGTGAGGGCGAGGAAAAGATATCGTACGGGCGCTTTGTTGTGACACAGGACATACCGCTTATTGCGATCTGCTACAACGAGGGATTTGTCCCAAGAAGTAGACATGCCGCTGAACTATATGAAGCTTGGCGAAAAGGGTTAACAGCACTGCCCCCAGAGTTACAAGAACGGTCCATCGCAGTCACACAGTACCTAGGCAATGAATTTTCCAAGATGGTCTTGAACACCGCCCCTCATACGGACTACATGATATCGGGTATTTACACTGAAATGGTAGCCGCGAAGGGAAAAGCAGGCGTCTATTATCCGAGCGTGAAGAATCTACATGTCGAGCAAGGGGTGTTGTTCAACGTGGCTATCACGCCGGCGTATGCAGAAAATTGTCTAAAACTCATTAGTGCTGGTGAATGCACAATTTATTCGGAGAAAGGAAACATCGTAGTAGATAACGATAGCGTTACCACTATCACGGACGAAACCCAAGTGTTTGAGTTTAGCACGCTTGGCAGTCCCTACCATGTTGGTCGTGAGGAAGTCTACAAGCGGTTGGGCAGCAAATAGGATGTGTTCACGTCCTCGTCTAGAACTTAGCCATTTATTTCAAATATATTTACGGTTCAATTCCTCTAAATGTTATAAAATGACCGAAAAGAACAAATCAGATGCGTTATCAATCATAAATAAAGGAGTATTTGAGATCATTAGTAGTTATAGCGAAAATGCGTTGCTAATTAACGCCTGCTTTGTCGCAAAGGATAGGTATGCACGACTTGAAGGCGAAATGCAGTTGTCTACTACTCAGAATGTTCCCCAGCAGCTGCGATTGGATATGGAAATAGAGGTGGTGTATAGGAAAAATGAGCTAGTAACAAAATATGGTGGTGACGTCCTTGATGTGGTTTTCAGAAATTATATTATTTCAAACATTTCTATCATGGATGCCATATTGGAAGATTTATATGAACATCTCCTAAAAGTCGTCAACGCTGCAATCACAGATACGGAACTGGAAAAACAGATACGTAATGCATGGACAAACGAAGCAATGTTGAATTTTTTTGTTGATGCCGCAGGAGCAGGGTTAACCAAACCTTCTACTAAAACAATGGAATTTGCCGAAGCATATATGCGTTATACAGAATTAAGAATTGTTCGTCATACACTATTGCATAGCGATAGTACACTTTCAGCTAAAAATCTAAAAAAACTTCAGGATAATTTTACAGTGACCCCGGTCGCCCGCAGGCACTTTGCTTTATTTTCCAGTCCGATGTTTGATCCCACTGGAAAGGTGAATTTAAGCATAAACCACATTCTTGCTATCAGACAGTATCTACACAGATATCTAATATACCTACGTGAATCAATTAATGAAAAAGTAATTCGTTGAATTATGCAGCATTGTAGCTGGTAAGTAATAATACAGAGATTTTGGCAATCATGAATGCAGAAAAAATGGCAACAATGAATGTACAATAAGGTAACAACTATTGCCTAACTGACCGATATTTCTTCTTACGTTAAAGGTTATCTTTACGTTAAACGGCGGAAATTGTGCCTAAATACCTGTTTAGCGTAAGAAAAGCAAGTATGCAATGCTACAATTCAGCCTTTTAAAACCGCTATTAAATTGTCTTGCCCTATAATAGCATATAAGACTTTAAAATGTAAATTTGAGGATTGCCAAAATAATGATGACAGATGAAGACCAAAACGAAATCTTAAACCAATGAGTGAGATAATTATATACAAAAACGATGATAACAGCCCTGAAGTTGAGGTAAGTTTAGATAAGGGTACTATTTGGTTAACTCAAAAACAGATTGCTTCCGTATTTGGAACAGAAGTACCAGCTATAAATAAACATATAAAAAACATAATAAAAGAAGGTGAGTTAATTGCTGATCCAACTATTTCCAAAATGGAAATAGTTCAACAGGAAGGGGAAAGGAAAGTAAATAGAAATGTGGAGATCTATAATCTTGATATGGTAATATCCGTTGGATACAGGGTCAATTCAGCGAGGGCTACACAATTCAGGATTTGGGCTACTGAGCGGTTAAAGGATTACCTTGTAAATGGATATGCCATTAATCAACAACGGTTAGAGCAGCTTAACCAAATAATAAATGTAATACAGCAATCAGGCACGACAGATAGCTTGCAACTTACTGAAGCAAAGGGACTATTGGATATTTTGAGCAGCTATACCCGGAGCTTTGTATTGCTTAATCAATATGATAGCAATAGTTTTAAAGCAGGCAAGCTAAACGCCAATATTACCTATGAAATAAAATATACCGAAGCAAAAGAAGCCATAGCAGAATTAAAACGCCAATTAATCGAAAAAAAAGATGCTACCGAATTATTTGGCAATGAGAAAGACCAAAGTTTTGAAGGAACATTAAACAGCGTAGTGCAAACTTTCGGAGGAGATTATGTGTACCCTACTATCGAAGAGCAGGCAGCACATTTGCTCTATTTCATTATTAAGAATCATCCATTTAGCGATGGCAACAAACGTATTGGGGCATTTCTTTTTATTTGGTTCCTCGAAAAGAACAAACACCGTTTCAAGAAAAATGGAGAAATAAAAATTAACGATAATGCTTTGACTGCATTGGCTTTACTTGTAGCTCAAAGTGACCCGGCAGAAAAGGAATTAATGACATCGCTGATATGTAACTTAATTGATAACGGCTAACAACCTAAACATATTGGAATGTTTCGGAAAAAAACTATGTTCCAGTCATGTACGAATTGTGTACCAATTAACCATAGTGAAAGATTATTAAAGGCAATTAAAGTTTCCATTACGTTTTTACTGAGACACCCTAAAATAGCTATACACTTCCGGTGAGTAAAACGGATATAGCTACACAGTGTATGAGACACCGGCTAAACCCTTGAAATTGGGCTAAAAAAGCGTGACTTCACTTAAAATAGCCCTATGACAATATTAAATGTTCACTATATTGCACATTATTCGGAAAGTTCATTTACTTTAGCACCATAAAGCGGGGGCAACGCTATACAAACTGCACAAAATTTATGCAATCAACAGTGAAAGAAACAATTAAAGTTGGCGACAAGGTAACATTTGACAACGATCAGATAGAAACTTTTAAGGCTGAAACAAACCTTGACAATAAAGAAATACAACAATACCGTAAACTGGTACTTGCGGGCATTGATCAGGTTGGTTTAGTGAAGGAGTTAGGTGGTAATCTAACCACTGTTTCATACCCGGATGGCTGGGATTTACCTGTACCAACAAAGTATCTCATTATCTTGCCCTCGTTTGACGAGTAATTTTTACCGTGTTTAAAATATGGAAAAAAAGTCCAGATTAACTGAGCAGTATATTAAAGATTATCGGGAAACGGTTGGGAAAAACATCCGTTTAATCCGGGAAAAAAAAGGTTATAGCCAAGATGAACTTGCAGAAATAATGGATGTTCATCGTTCCACTATTTCAAAAATAGAAACAGGAAAATTCGCTATCACCATTGATTATATGGTAAAATTTGCTTGGTATCTGGACTTTGAAATATCTTTTATTGAAAAAAATCCGTGAGAAAACTTTCGCAATTAGGCATTCGATGTCAATTGTCTTACAATGCCGTCAAGGATGGATTGGATATCTTTTTCTATTTCACATTCCCATATAATCAATACTTTCCATCCGATAGTCTTTAACTTTAGAACATTGTCTTCATCTTTCTTAATGTTCATTTCGAGTTTTTCTTTCCAGAATTTTGAATTTGTATTTGGTATCCGACCCTCCCTGCAATCTTTATGGTAGTGCCAGAAACAGCCATGAACAAATATTGCAGTCTTATATTTCGGTAAGACAATATCTGGCTTGCCTGGTAATTCCTTTTTGTGGATTCTGAACCTTAAACCCAACTTGAAAAGTGCTGAACGCAATAAAATTTCCGGTTTAGTATTTTTACCACGGATTTTACTCATTACTTCACTACGCTTTTCTTTCGACCAAATGTCCATTATCTTCTTAAAGAGATTACTTTTTTCCTTTTCATAAATTTTTTCATAGCAACTGCGACTGCTTTTGCCAAAGGTACAGGAACTCCATTGCCGATCATTTTGAATTTTTTTGATAGAGGTAACTCCGAAGGTAAAATGTAAGCATCGGGAACACCTTGTATTCTTAATGTCTCTCTCACTGATAAACGCCTGTGTTTATATGGATGCAAATGAACCTCGTTATTACCATAACATGCAGTTGGGCTATATTTAAAGCGGTGCAATCTTTTAAATGATGGCCTGTTAGTTTCCCCTTCTTTTATAGCACTCAATTTCTCTTCTTCCAAATACAAATTGAAATACTCATTAGCATTTGCTACTTTATTTATTTGCCGTAATGAAACAAGACAACTCTCTACACACAACTCTATCGGCAAATCTCTGGGCTTTGTTAGTTGTTTTCCAAATGGTACAGCCGATGGCCATACATACTTAGTCGCTGCATTTCTATATTTTTTATTTTTCGGCCAGTCGAACCAAAGTCCGGCAATATTTAATTTGATATGCTTTTTCTCAATTTTATCCTTTCGTATTCCGATGAAAAAAACTCGTTCACGATATTGAGGTACACCAAACTCCAATGCGTTTAGAGTTTCGTGATCAACATAATATTCTTTTAGGTATAGGCACTTAGGTCGCAATATCAATCCTTTGATAACAAGCGTATTGGATCATTTTTGACCATTCTTTTTATAAGGGTATCAAAGATTACTCCCATTTTTTGTCTTCTGTTATATCTAAAGTGATATTCATCC
>CAIYTJ010000342.1 GCA_903929065.1 uncultured Bacteroidales bacterium
AGTCAAATTTAAGATTATTGACAATAATTTGAGGCGGAAATTCCAACTTTTTATTGTATATTTGTGTGTTTTTTTGGACAGAATGGCTTATGTTGATAATTAACTGGAAATCTGTCTGCAAACAAAGAAATTAAATAACATAAAATAAAAATGAGCGAAGAAGAAAAAGCAAGAAATACTGCAAGTGCCAATTATGGTGCGAGTAGCATTCAGGTGCTGGAAGGTTTGGAAGCAGTACGCAAACGTCCTGCGATGTACATTGGTGATATTGGCGTAAAGGGCTTACCCCACGTGGTTGACGAAGTTGTCGACAATTCGATTGATGAGGCAATGGCCGGTCATTGCGACACGATTCAGGTTACAATAAATGAAAATAATTCCATCACGGTTGTTGACAATGGTCGCGGTATTCCGGTTGATATGCACGAAAAAGAAGGCAAATCGGCTCTGGAAGTAGTTATGACTGTACTCCATGCCGGTGGAAAATTTGATAAAGATAGTTATAAAGTTTCCGGTGGTTTACACGGAGTGGGTGTTTCGTGTGTTAATGCGCTTTCTACCGATTTGCGTGTCGAAGTTTCCAGAAATGGAAAATTATATATGCAGGAATATTCGTGCGGTATACCTAAATCTCCGGTTCAGGAAATTGGAACTTCAACAACAAACGGTACCAAAACCACATTTTTACCCGATAATACCATTTTCATTGAATCGGTTTACAAATATGATATTCTTGCCGGACGCTTACGCGAACTGGCTTATTTGAATGCCGGAATAACGCTGACATTGATCGACAGACGTCATATCGAAGATGATGGTTCTTTCCGAACCGAAACTTTTCATTCGAAAGAAGGTTTGAAAGAATTTGTTGAATACATAGACGAAGCACGTGAAAAACTGATTGACAGTGTTATCCACATCAATACCGAAAAAAACGGTACACCGGTGGAAATTGCAATGACTTACAACACATCGTACAATGAAAATATCCACTCTTACGTAAACAATATTAATACGATTGAAGGTGGAACTCACCTTGCAGGTTTCCGTCGTGGACTGACCCGTACCTTGAAAAAATATGCAGAAGACAGCAAAATGCTTGAAAAGCTTAAAATTGAAATCAGTGGCGACGACTTCCGTGAAGGATTAACTGCTGTTATTTCTATAAAAGTTCAGGAACCGCAGTTCGAAGGTCAAACCAAAACCAAACTTGGTAATAACGAGGTTATGGGCTCGGTGGATATGGCAGTTGGTGAAGCTCTGGGAAATTACCTCGAAGAAAATCCGAAAGCAGCCCGTACCATTGTAGAAAAAGTAATTTTGGCTGCCACAGCGCGACATGCTGCCCGCAAAGCACGTGAAATGGTTCAGCGCAAATCGCCACTCTCGGGTGGTGGATTGCCAGGTAAACTGGCCGACTGTGCTGACAAAGATCCTGAAAAATGCGAATTGTTCCTTGTCGAAGGAGATTCAGCAGGTGGAACCGCAAAACAAGGTCGTAGTCGTCAGTTTCAGGCTATTTTACCATTGCGTGGTAAGATTCTGAATGTGGAGAAAGCCATGCAGCACAAAGTGCTTGAAAGTGAAGAAATACGTAATATTTATACAGCACTGGGTGTAACTATTGGTACAGAGGACGACAGCAAAGCACTAAATATCAAAAAATTGCGTTATCATAAAATCATAATCATGACCGATGC
>CAIYTJ010000343.1 GCA_903929065.1 uncultured Bacteroidales bacterium
ATTGATTTTCAAAGATTTTATCACTTACAAAATTGCACCAAATTTTAAAAGCTTTGGTAGAAAAATTGATTTTTTATGAGGAGATTTTGATAGAGTTTTCACTAATTGAATTTTTATTGAATTCCTTTGCCTTTAGACGTTTCGTCGATAAAAAACAAAGTAAAAATTTATCTAAACGGACAATCAACATTTTTTCGTAATTTTGTAGACTGAAAACAGATCAAAACTTTCAACATGCGCATTTTAATTCAACGTGTCAATGAAGCTTCGGTGGAAATCGGTGGAGAAATTACTGCTGAGATCAAAACCGGTTTGTTGATTTTAGTTGGAATTGAAGAAGCCGATAGCAAAGAAGATTGCGAATGGCTGGCAGGAAAAGCAGTCGGTTTGCGTATTTTTGATGATGAAAGCGGTGTGATGAATCGTTCTGTCATCGAAGTTGAAGGTGAAATGCTGGTTGTCAGCCAGTTTACGCTTCATGCCATGACCAAAAAGGGGAATCGCCCATCTTATATAAAAGCAGCCAAACACGAAATTGCCATTCCGCTTTACGAGCATTTTTGCAATTCGTTGAGTGAAAAGCTTGGAAAGAAAGTGCAAACAGGCACTTTTGCAGCTGACATGAAAGTGGCGTTGGTCAATAACGGTCCGGTAACAATTTGGATAGACTCAAAAAACAAAGAATGATATGATTAAGAAGCACATTCCCAATTTTATAACCTGCCTCAATCTGTTTTCAGGCTGCGTGGCAGTATATTTTGCTTTTAAAGGCAATTATCAAACGGCATTTATTGCCATTTTGATTGCCGGAATTTTTGACTTTGCAGATGGTTTTGCAGCCCGAATGCTCAAAGCGTATTCGCCGATGGGCAAAGAACTGGATTCACTGGCCGATGTTATCAGTTTCGGAATGGCACCGGGAGCAATTGTTTTCTCTCTTTTATCCGGTGCAACTATGTATGAATGGTTGCCTTTCTTAGGTTTTTTGATTCCTGTTTTTTCTGGATTGCGGTTGGCAAAATTCAATATTGATGAACGTCAGACTTCTTCTTTTATCGGACTTCCGGTTCCTGCAAATGCTATTTTTTGGGCAGGAATTGTTTATTCTTTCCCGGTTTTTCTGTTGGGTAACCTTTGGATGTTGCTCATTTTGATTGTTTTATTCTGCTATTTTCTGATTTCGGAAATTCCGATGTTTTCATTGAAATTCAAAAACATTGCCTGGAAAAACAATCAAATGCAATACATATTTTTAATAGGTTGTATTGTCCTTTTAATAGCTTTACAACTTAACGCTTTTGCCCCGATTATCAGTTGGTATATTTTACTTTCTGCTATAAATGCATTATATCTTGCAATCGTAAATCATAAATCTAAAATCTGAAATTCTCCGTGTCAATCAGCATAATAAATCTTTCAAAAAAGTACGGCGAACAAACCGTTTTGAACAATATCAGTTTTGAAATTGGTGAAGGCGAAGTCGTGGGTTTTTTGGGACCAAACGGTGCCGGAAAAACCACCACCATGAAGATTCTGGCCGGTTCGCTCGGTTACGAAACCGGTTCGGCTAAGATTTGTGGATTGGAAGTTGCAGAAAATCAACTGAAAACAAGCGCTCTGGTGGGTTATTTGCCTGAACAAAATCCGCAATACGCCGACATGTATGTGAAAGAATATTTGCTTTTCGTGGCTGAAACGTATGGTTTGAAAAAAGAAAAGGATCAGCGGGTCAATGAATTGATTGATAAAGTCGGGCTTCGACCGGAATTTAAAAAGAAAATCGGACAACTATCGAAAGGTTACCGACAGCGCGTAGGATTGGCTCAGGCATTAATTCCTAATCCGAAAGTGCTGATTTTGGATGAACCAACTACCGGACTCGATCCGAACCAGTTGGAGGAAATTCGAAGTTTGATTCGCGAAATAGGCAAGGACAAAACGGTTTTGCTGAGTACGCATATTATGCAGGAAATCAAAGCAATATGCAATCGGGTAATCATTATCAACAAAGGCGAAATTGTGGCTGATTATCCTGATATTTCCAACATCAACCTTTTTGATGAGAACAATTTGCATTTCGAAGTGGAATTTGCCGAAACGGTAAAACCGGAAGATCTGCGAAATCTGGGAAATATTACAACAGTAAAAGCAATTTCAGGGACACATTTTGCGTTAATAGCTTCGGCCGATATCCGCGGAACTATTTTTGATTTTGCGGTGAAAACAAACAATAAAATTCTGACAATCAACCGGATTGAAAGAAGTATGGAGGAAGTGTTCAGGGAATTGACAAATTAAAGAATGGAAGAAGATTTCGACATAAGAAACAATCAAAAAGGCGAAAAAGAGTTCGAGAACGCGTTGCGCCCACTGACTTTTTCGGATTTTAGCGGACAAAATAAAATTGTCGAAAATCTGAAAATTTTCGTGCTGGCTGCCCGTATGCGAACTGAATCGCTCGATCACGTGTTGTTGCACGGACCTCCCGGACTTGGTAAAACCACGCTTTCGAGTATTATTGCCAACGAACTGAATGTTGGTTTTAAAATCACGTCTGGTCCGGTGCTGGATAAACCGGGTGATTTGGCTGGCTTGCTCACCAGTCTGGAACCAAACGACGTTCTTTTTATTGATGAAATTCATCGCCTGAGTCCGATTGTGGAAGAATATTTGTATTCTGCCATGGAAGATTATCGCATTGATATTATGATAGATAAAGGACCAAGTGCTCGTTCCATTCAGTTGGATTTGAATCCTTTTACACTTATCGGTGCAACTACACGCAGTGG
>CAIYTJ010000344.1 GCA_903929065.1 uncultured Bacteroidales bacterium
ATACAAAGAATTTACCAGTTCACACGAATTAGTACCTATGGTTCCGGTTTCATTTGATAGCACAAAAGACCTTACCGGAATAATTAATTCAATCCGGCCAATCTATAATATGCCTTATATTGGATCTGTCAGAACACTAAATACAAGCATTATTATAAAAAATCAAACTCAGAAAAATGATAATACCGAATGTCCGATTATGAGTTGCTATCGGTTGTCATTCTCCACAAATGGATTGGGTTTTATTTTATCATCGTATGGAACTACTTATCGGTTCGATTGGCAGGGAAATGTATTTGGAGAAGTAAATATGATTTACGGGGGTCAACATGGGTTGTATGAAATATTCTGGAAAAATCTGGATGCTGTACTTCAAAATTCTTTTCAACCAGTATTGGTTCCCATGAATCTGATGGTTTACCAGGCTTTACATTTTGATATGAGCAAACAAAAACTGTTGAATGGTCAACCATTTATTTCCGAAATTCTGAAATACGAAATCAGTGATATAGGAATTACCGTTACCGAAGCCGATTTCAGGACCGTAAAACTTTACAGTTAGCAGTTATCAGTTAGCAGTTATCAGTAAAAACCAATACTGAATTTGTCCTTTAAAAATTTATCATCTTGATATAATTTTGTCTTAAACTTTTTAGAAATATGATAGCGATAAAAACACCGGCCTCTTTTTCATTTGTTCAAAATCCGATTTGCTTTGAATTCACTACGAATTTGGCAGATATGGTTATGGCTACCATTGCATGCGACGGCCAGTCGTTTCCCATTTCGCTTTATCCGTATGTATTGAATGAAACCACGTGGAAATTCAACTTTGATATTTCCAATTTGCTCGGTAACCTGGTACGCTTGACATATGATTCTTCACTTACTCATCAGGTAGATTTATCCGGATTTGTAAAAACATACACGGTTACAATCGGAACTTATACGTTTACCGGAAAAATCATTCCCGGCGGTTTAAGCAAAGCGTTTCAAAAATTCATGATTCAGCAGGAAACCAATGCTTTTGATTACCGCTTTATGAATCCGCTGGCTAACTGGCTATTCACCACCCGCACCGATGCCAATACCATTACGCTTAGCCGGAAAGAACTGGCATGTATGTTTTTCCTGGCACCGAACGATCAGGAAATATCCGTACAAACCGAAACCGATAAACTGACTGTTGGAACCGGCATAAGCGGGAAAGCCTGTATGGTCAATCTTCCGGTGTGGCTGGCTACATTGACTGAAACGGCTGAAACAGTTTGGTTTTGCGTGGACGATATAAAAGTAATTCAGATCAATATCACCGATAAATTTTCGGAAGAAAGTTATCTGATCAAATTTCGCAATTCATTGGGAGTCTATGAATTTATTGAAGTTGTGGGAAAATCTACACTTTCACCGGTTCCGGGAGAAACTACCGGTTACAAAGTATTCGACGCTGATGTGCAGGATTTTAAAAATGCCCGGCTTCGAACCTTTACCACCAACACGATGGATGTTGATACCGGATATAAATCAACAGAAGAATTATTTTTTATCGGTGATATGCTTTCGGCCAGTTCGGCATGGTTTATCAATGCGCTGAGCAAACAAAAATGTATTGTCACTTCCGGAAATTATACCATGGCATTGAAATCAATTTCTCCGGAATCGGTTTTATTGAAAATTGAACCGGTACAAAGCGAACAATATTTTACGCCAATGAACGATATCAATACCATTATCGAAATTTTGGCAACGGAAGATGACGAATTTATCATTACTGAAGATAATTATTTAATAGGAGTGTAATCATGGGAAATA
>CAIYTJ010000345.1 GCA_903929065.1 uncultured Bacteroidales bacterium
CGATGACCTGAAAAAAGGTCTTTTCGAAGCGTTGGAGAAAATAGGGAAAAAGCACAAAGTGCTTGCAATTCCTCCCGATTACACGCGGTTACCAAGTCGTGCAGGTGAACTAACCGAGTTTACATGGGAATTTTATGGTGAAACATTGACAGATGTATTGCCAGCTTTGGGAACACATTCACCCATGACTGACCATCAGATTTCACACATGTTCGGAAAGATGCCTGCTTCACTTATTCGTGAACACGATTGGCGTAATGATGTAGTGACAGTGGGAATTGTTCCACCGGAATTCGTAAAAGAAGTTTCGGGTGGTGCAGTTGAATTTCCTTGGCCGGCTCAGGTAAACAAACTGTTGCTTGAAGGTAATTTTGATTTAATTCTGTCAATCGGTCAGGTTGTACCTCACGAAGTGGTTGGTATGGCCAATTATAACAAAAATATTTTTGTTGGAACGGGTGGGGTAGAAGGTATAAATAAAAGCCATTTTGTGGGTGCTGCTTATGGTATGGAACGCATGATGGGTCATGCTGACACACCTGTTCGTCGTATTTTCAATTATGCTTCTGATAATTTTACCAACCATTTGCCAATTGTTTATGTTCAAACCGTTGTTGGATTGGATAAAACGGATGGTAAAATCAAAACGCGTGGTTTGTATATTGGTGACGATTTCGAAGTATTTACTAAAGCTGCTAAACTGGCATTGCTGGTTAATTTCGATTTGCTTGAAAAACAATTGAAAAAAGTGGTTGTATACCTCGATCCAACGGAATTTAAAAGTACTTGGCTTGGCAATAAATCCATTTACCGAACCAGAATGGCGATTGAAGATAATGGAGAACTGATTGTGTTGGCGCCAGCTTTGAAAGAATTTGGTGAAGACAAGGAAATCGACCGTTTGATTCGTAAATACGGTTACAAGGGAACTCCTAACACATTAAAAGCCTGTGATGAAAATGAGGAATTGCGCAACAACCTGAGTGCTGCTGCTCACCTCATTCACGGTTCGTCAGAAGGTCGTTTTAGTGTAACTTATTGTCCTGGAAAAGGACCGGAAAATCTGACTCAAACTGAAATTGAAAGTGTTGGCTTCAACTATGCCGATATCGACGAGGTTACGGCCAAATACGATCCGGCAAAATTACGTGACGGTTACAATACAATGCCCGATGGTGAGGAAATTTTCTATATTTCTAATCCTGCATTAGGTTTGTGGGCGTTTAAGGATAAGTTTAAATATTAATTTATTTACCATTTATTCATTTACTATTTACCATTTTTAGGTATGACAACAGATGAACTTAAAAAGAGATTAAAGGTATTTGCATTGAGAATTATTAAATTATCAGAGAGTTTACCTAATAATATTGCTGGTAAAACTCTTGGTAATCAGATTATTCGTTCAGGAACTTCTCCCGGTGCAAATTATCGTTCAGCTTGTCTTGGTAAATCTAACAAAGATTTTCTGAATAAACTAAAAATGGTTGAAGAAGAATTAGATGAAACACTATATTGGTTAGAGTTAATAGTAGAATCAGGCTTAATCGTAGAAGATTTACTTAAAGATTTAATGACTGAAAATCATGAATTATTGAAAATTATTGTAAGCTCAATAACAACAATGAAGAAGAAATTGAATTCAGATGAATCGAAAAAGTGAATTGAGCTAACAAATAGTAAATGGTAAATGACTAAATAGTAAATGATTAAGATAATTATCGACGATAAAATACCGTATATTAAAGGAGCTTTTGAACCGGTTGCAGATGTGAATTA
>CAIYTJ010000346.1 GCA_903929065.1 uncultured Bacteroidales bacterium
TACCAGGTTCTGAACGCTTTCTCCGAACCGATGTCCAGGCATTGCAGCAGACGCTGCATATTGATGATCCGGTAGCGGATACATAGGGGTCAAACTTTAGCTTTTGTGTTTTCGTGCAATAGTTCATCAATTTCCCTTAAATGTTTTCGCAATGATTTATTTATTAAAATCTCTTCTTCGCATTTTCTTGTATTCGATGATATTCCGTTAATTCCGACATTGAAATGTGACGCTATACTGACGAGAGATTCTGTTCTTTTGCAGTATCTGACAGTCAGATACATTGCAATTTTTCTTGCATCCGGATCTGCGCCCTTTCTCACAACAATCCTGTCCGTTTTCCCTAAATTAAAGTATTCTCCGACAATACGAATAATATCGTCTACTGCAAAACTGTTGATTTTTGCAAGTTCCGGCTGCTCTCTTTTGTCAATATCCTTCAACCCTTTTTTTAAATATAGCCTGATAATCTTATCTTTGAAGTAGTCAGAGCCTATTATATTGCTGATCTCGTTAGGCGACAACTCTTCACTGTTATCCGACAACAAGCCCTCCTCGACATATTTTCTGTAATTCCTGATTTTCTCATCACTGGTTTGGCCCCAGGAAGAGAGGACGAAAGACCGGTTAAGCCAATCCGGTTTTCTGCCAATGCCCAGGTAATAACTGAAGCTTGACCACTTATAATCACGAAGCCGCTTTTTTAAATCAACCGTCGATTCGCTTTCCAGAGATTTCAACTTTACAGGATTAAGATGTATATAACGCGACAACTTGTTCTTGTAAAGCTCGGTTTCCACAAGCTGCGCTTTGTATCTGCCCTGAAATAAATGACCGCTTTGTCCATATTTTTTATTCATGCAGAGAGTAAATGAGGTGTTGAAAGACTGCATGAATTTGCCGAGATTGGCATGAATGGTTTTTAAAAACAAGTGATAGTGATTCGGCATCAGGCAGTAGGTGTAAATCACTACGTCATAGAGCTCAACATACTCCGCAAGTTTATCCAGAAATAAACTATAGTCCGAATCAGAAAAAAATACTTGAGCCCGACGGTTCCCCCGGTTTACAACATGATAACATGCTCCGGGATATTCAACTCTGAGTGGTCGCGCCATTTTAATAATTCCATTCTTAATTTCAGATATTACGGAAATATAGATGGATTTTTTATATTATCAAGCATCAAAAACACAAAAGCTAAAGTTTGACCCCGATATTGTATTGGATATTACGGAAATATAGATGGATTTTTTATATTATCAAGCATCAAAAACACAAAAGCTAAAGTTTGACCCCGATATTGCATACCAATATTTCCATAAAAATAAATAACTTCCAATCTCAGAAAACACAAAAGCTAAATCTGCCCCCGAGAGCACACTGCCGTACTTCAAACAAATTTATTCAGTTTCTGCATAATCATCTATTGGAAACGGCTTACCTTCAGAGTCAACGATAACGTACTCCTCTTCTCTTTCATCAAAAATGTCATATGCAACCCGAATCTGCTCTTTATCAGAATTAATAACGAAAATTATTCGAGAACCCCACTCTTTATTGTAAAATCCTTTAGGAAGCTTAATTATTACTTTTTGCGTGTACTCTTTTCCTGTTTCAACCACATTCCATTTTACAGTCACTTCTTCATAAGGCATTCCTGTAAACGCTCCATAGCTTGCCTGTTCTCCCTTTTTGTATTCATTTGGGGGAACGGAATTTATACGATTAGTCTGTTGCGGAGTTACTACCATCTCATTCACATAAATAGTTTTGCATCCCGCATTTGCTACAGAGACTGAATATCCGAAAGCGGAAGAAAAAGATGTACATCCCGCAATAATTGTAACAAATATCGGTAAACATAATAGCAATACAATTCTCATTGACTTCTCCTAATGATTGTACAATTCTTATCCAAACTCAAATCAATATACTTAATTGAAACTATTTATTAACGTTATAATTCATTTTTCGGTAGTGGCGTGTACTGGCGGATATTTATAATCTATCAAGTAAACAAAAACAGCTTTTCTCCTTCCTTTTTCTTTATCTGAAACATAGACGATATCGACAACTCCGTTCTCCTCAAACATTTTGACATATATGTATTTCCCTTCATTCAGTGGGCCGATCTTGTATTCATGAAGTTTGAAATTGCGATACTCATCGTGATAGTAATTATAATCAATACTGTCTTTCTCTGTTGGCCAAGAAATATAAACCGCACAGGGTGGATATTCCCTGATTTTTTCAACAATTTTTGCTTCCAACTCGTTTTTGGGAGAGTAATTTCCAAGTAAAGATATCAACCGCAAACGGTTCTTTATGTATGGCTGCACAATAAGTTTGACATTTTTCATAGTGTTATCAAGTTTGAATTTCTTTAAGAGATTCAAAGTATCATTACCTAGAGCAAAACAAGTCAATGCAATTAGTTGATAAGATTCTTCGTTAAGCGTCCTGCCTACTAAAACGTCAGCAATGCCATTCTCGTTTTTATCCTGTATTTCTTCTATTTTTGTGATTACCTCCCTTTCAATGTCTTTTGATTTTTTCAGTTTCATCATTGCGTTAATATTCTGTTTCTCCCACATCCACTCGTCTCCTTGTTTCATAATAGCGGGAGTGTCAGGTCTTGTGTTGCAACCGGTTATTATAAGAGAAACAGCCAATACGAATACTTGAATCCGTGAAAGAATTCGCGCAAAAACTTAATTAAAAACTGGTTAAACCTGTTGATTAGCAGTATATTATGACTCTTGCAAAGCGTTAATAAA
>CAIYTJ010000347.1 GCA_903929065.1 uncultured Bacteroidales bacterium
ATCGCAGGTTTACACCCGCTCACCCTCAAGGTCTTAATGTTTGTCACAGTGACTCCGACAAGATTCAAACCCTTGTCTTCGATGTACCTTCTTTCCGCTACAATAGCACACGATACAATCTACTGATAAATAAACTAAATATTTATGATGGCGCTATGAAAAGGGATTCATTGGCTTATGCATTGTAAGTCTGATTCCTATATAAGACAAAAGAAGACCTATAATTGTTAAAATAACAATTATGATGTTCCAATTGGGTTTCCGCCACCACCGATTAGAATAAACATATCCTCTAAAAACCATCCCTTCATGTGTGATATGAAATATATCTTGTTGATTGATTATATTAACCCTTTTAATTAGTTTATCAACATTTTCAAGCTGATCTAATGCATTATTGAGCATTATATTATTGATCCCCATTTCTGGAGATAATTTCACGTAATTCCATATATTATTATAACCAACGCTTGAATTGGTATCTAACCTCTTTTTTATATAAAAGAATACAAAATCGAGTTGTTGGTTTGGGGTTACTTTATTGAACATTAATAATAATTTATTCTATTTCAATTACGTATATGTAGTTTTTTACTGCATCAACTTTGCCCGATAAATTTTTACCCTTTAGTTGGTTTTGACTGGGTAAATTTAATTTTACGTCAGAACTCTGAATTAAGTTAAGTAAATAGGTTGATTTAATCGCATATGATACATTTTCTCCAGAAGTTAATTTTGCATTTACAATACCTATCACGTTACCGTTATCATCAAATAAAGCTCCACCGCTGTTACCAGGTTGCAGGGGCACACTAATCTGATATGTACTAATATCTCCTTTATATCCACTGTTTGAACTAATAATGCCGTTGGTTAATTTAATTTCAGTACCCATGAGTTGCTTTAATGGATAACCAAGGGCAAAAACACTTTCTCCGACTCTCGCAGTGGTGCCTTTAATCATATACGGAATGTTACCGCATGATCTGAAATTATTATCATCAATTTGAATCAAAGAAATATCGTTATTTCTGTCGCTAATCAGAACCTTTGCATTGTAAGTTTTATAAAAATTACCACCTATGCCTTTAACCTTAATTGATTTTGCACCATCTATCACATGGTAGTTTGTAATTATTATCCCATTAGAAGTTAAGGCAAATCCAGTTCCTGACCCAACTACGCTTTTTTTTGCATTTTCGTTTGGATATAATCTTAAATGACTATATGAAATGACGTAATCTTCGTCTTGGATAGATTCTTCTTTATCTTTATCTGATTGAGGTGTTTCAACTCCTGTCTGCGTATTAGTATATACCAAAGCATCCCAATCTTTTATCTTTTTAAGTTCATAACTATATTTATATTTATATTCTAATATATTTCCTGTCAATACAGCATTAGCTGATTCTTTCGCTGTTATATATTTTGCCTTGTCATAGTACTCTTTGTTATATAGATAAACACCGTCAATAGCTGTCTTTCTAAACGTTATGTGGATGGTATGATCTGATACATCTTGCGGATTTTTCTTTATCCCACAGGGTACAAATGCATCATTTATCTTTATGATGTATACAGTTCCTTTATTTTGTTCATTATCCTTTCTAACAATTTCACCCCTATTATATTCCGTTAGAACAAAATTCTGGCTCCAAATGCCTTCAATTGGATCGAGATTTTGTATGTTCTTATCGAAATAATCTTTATATTCTTGTTCCGAGGATAAACATTGCGCAGTTACGCAATTGACACAAAAAAATAAATTGAGGATAAATAAAAAAAATAGCTTTTTCATCTGGCATGTTTGATCAAACAAAAATAATTACTATTTCTATGCAATTCTGCAAAATAAAATAAAATGTGTTTAAGAACTATGATTGATGTCATGATATGCCTTTAACGTAATCGATGTATTTATATAGATAAATTGTATTTTTATGGAAAAATAACTTTTTTCTCAGCTACCATAATTCAATCCAGTTTATAGCTCATGTTATTAGGTATGTCCCTGTATATCCTGCTTGCGCTTCAAGAGCGATTCCCTTAAGCCACTTACTTCATTGCTGATCTTATCATCGGTGATCTTGGTATAGAAATCGGATGTGATTTTTATACTGTTATGCCCAAGTAGACTACTAAGCGTTTCAATGGATATGTTGGATCTGAGAATGATGCTGATAGCGAACGACTTTCTTCCCATATGCCATACCACTTTCTTTTTGATACCACAAGCATCAGCAATCTCTTTCAGGTAGGAGTTTAGCTTTTGGTTACTCATAACTGGTAGCAAATAACCTGGGCGTTTATGAACTGGCAGTGTCTTTATCTTTTCTATTATATCAATAGCCATAGGTAACAGCGGAGCCCTAAATTGACGTTTTGTTTTTTGTCTTATCATCTGGATCCATGGGTAACCATCCTCACCAGTAACAATATTCTCTGGGCGTAGGTTCTCCAGTTCTTTATAGGCAAAACCAGTATAACAACTGAACAGGAATAACTGCTGCACCAGTTGAAGCCTGGGTAAATCGAACACTTTATTCTCTATAGCTAATATCTCATCGTAGGTGAGGAATTCCACTGGCTTTTTGTCTAACCGAACTCTATATTCACCAAACGGGTACTTGTCCAGGAAGCCACGTTGAATAGCCAGCTTAATAATTAAACTGAAACGTTGCCAATGCTTGTAAATAGTTACGTTATTGTTTTGGTATTCTGTTCTCAAGAACATGTCATAGCCTTGCATGAACTCATAATCCAGTTCATAGAGTTCAATATCATTACGTTTAAACTTCTTGGATATATACTCCTTCAACCGCTCCCTGGTATTGGTATACTTTACGATGGTGGTTTTTGCATACTCCCTGCCTTCAAGTGCCTTCATTTGATTTAGGCGCTCATCAAAGGCTTGCATCAGGCTCATGCTTTTTGAGATGCCGTTCTTTAGTTTATCTCTTATCGTGTAGGAATTAAATGGCTTACCAGATACAATCAGCTCATTAGCTACCTGGCGTGCCCTTGCCTTCAATGCAGCAAGACCATCATTGACGGTGTCTGCATCTTCACTTTTACCTTTTACCTTCTGGTGCTTCTCATCCCAGGAAGATTCAATAACCCAGAAGCCAGTGGAATACTGTACCCGATCATAATCGGTAAAGATGTGGAGTAATACAGGCGATTGCCTTTTGCTGTTTTTGGCTGATGTCCTGAGCCAGAAGGATAGTTTAACATTCATATGCTTGAAATTTAGTATCGGCTGAAAGCCTTACCAGACAAGCGAAAGCAGATTCTATGTGCGTTTTTTGTTGCAGAGGACACCAACTGATGAAAGTTAGCAACGAATAACGCACATGAAAAGAGCTTTAGAACAGGAAAGAACCGAACCTGGGAAATAGACTATAACAGCCCCAGATCAGTAACCAGACAGACGATAAGCCGTATGCCATTGGCACTTAAATAATTCAGTAATAAAAGACAGGAAACCTGCGTTGGTGTGCTATTGTAGCGGAAAGAAGGTACATCAAAGACAAGGGGTTGAGTCTTGTCGGAGTCACTGTGACAAACATCATGACCGAACGAGTAAGCTGGCGAAGACCAGTGAGCCGAAGGTCATGATGAGTGTCAAAAGTGGAGCCATTAAGTACACAACCTTAGGTTGATAATCAATGACTTATGTACGGTTTTCCGAGTTTAGCAACGAATAACGCAGATAAACTGGCTTTTGAACCTG
>CAIYTJ010000348.1 GCA_903929065.1 uncultured Bacteroidales bacterium
ACAGATTGAATCATATAATTTTATGTTTGTTTATTTGATTTTTTGCTGAACAAATATAGTGTTATTTGAACGGCTAAACCCTTGATTTAATAACTATTAACCTGAATTTAGATTATTAAGTAAAGGTGGTTTTTTGTTATATGTAATGTGCTCGTTTTTTAATTATTTTTGAATAAAAAAAGTCCTACAACTGTGAAATAATTGTAGGACTTTTAAATTTATCACTGCCAGAAGCCAATGAAAAGGGTCATTTTACATATATGTCATGTAATTGCTTTGATTTTTGAATGCATCGTTCATTTGAAGCATCTATTAATCTTGGATCAAGTTTTGGAATTTTGATTAAAGTTCCAACCGGAATATCATCTGGATTAGGAATACGTTCGCGGTTTGCCTCATAAATATAAACCCAGAAATTTTTATTGCCATAATAGCGCCTGGACATGATCGTCAACCGGCTTCCCCGTTTTATTCTTTCTGAACCGATAAATACCGTATATACACGAGGATTATCGAAAAGCAATTGTAAACTGTCAACTTGTGGCTTTAGTTCAACCGAATCCAATGTACTTGTGTCTTTTGGAATTACCACTGTTTCAGGAACATCAATCTTTTTCGGTTTTGATGCAAACCATCCAGAAACAGTATTTAGCATATCGGTTACTGATATATTTTCGGAAGATTTTAAAACTGAAAATTTTGCTTTTTTATAATTTGAATCAATAAATCTATTTACGGGAGGATAAAAATAATACAAACCAAATCCAGATCCGGTCAATACAAACAAGATTATGAGTACCCACAGCCATGCTTTGCGTTTTTTGGGTTTTATTTTTTCCGGTTTTGAAATGATTATTGTTTCAACTACCTCTTCAATTGGTTGATTGTAAATTGTTTCATGAAAAACAGGCTCTTCAATATGAGTTGAATTAAATTGTTGGATAGGTTGAATTTCTTCATGTTGTAATTCTTCGCTTACAACTCTTTCTTCTTGCAGAATTTGTTTTGGCAATTCTGTCTCAATTTCTTTTTCTATTTTTTCTTCAACCTCAATTGGTTCGTTTGTTTCGGGTTCTTCAATTTTGAAATAATCTTCTACCTGAATATTTTTTGAAAGTCCATTTATCTGTGCCAGAATATCCTTAATTTCACTTGCTTGTTCATTCAACGTACGCAAGGGATCCAAAACCGGCTCTGTTCCAACTGAAACCGGCTCAATAAGTTCTTCATCGAGGCTAATTGGTTCTAAATGAGCAAAAGGTTCATTCACCAGGTCACGCAATTGAGTGTCAGGTGTGAAACTGACTTTATGATAACCGGACAAAATAATATCTTCACCGGTTTGAACATTCACACTTTTGCGTGGTTCATTCCATTGCAATTTAAATGTTCCAAAGTTTTTGATTTTCACTATTTCGCCTGCTATCAAAGCATCTTCGATGGTTGAAATCATGACTTTCAGAAATTCTTCAACCGCCCGCTTGCTAACCGCTGCTTTCGACGAAACAAGGTCAATAATTTCTTGTGATGATATTTTATCTTTACTCATGAGGCAAATCTTTAAGTTTATCTTTGAGTATTGTGCTTTGCTTAAAATTCACCACCAATTTTGGCGGTACAAGTGTACGAACCTGTGTGGCAGGATGAACTGATAGCCGTTCTTCTTTTTTACGCACCTCGAAATTACCAAAACTCTGAAAACCAATTGTTTTCTCTTCTACCAAAAGTTCCGTGCAAGTTGCAACAGTTTTTTCCAATAAATCAGCAACTACTGATTTTGGAGCATTCATTTTGGCAGCCATTGCGGCAATTAATTCTTTGTGATTCATAAATAGTTACAAGTATAAAGTTACAAGTAAAAAAGTATTTTAAACTCCATAAAGATCGAAATCGGTCGCATCAACAATCTTTGTATTATAATATTCACCTGTTTTAATTCCATTTGTCGAAACAGGAATCAGAACTTCGGGATCAACTTCCGGTGAATCATATTCTGTTCTTCCCACAAAATACTCATCTTCCACCCTATCAATCATCACGTTGAGCGTTTTTCCAATTTTAGTCTGATTAATTTCAGCTGAAATTCCCTGTTGAATCGACATAATTTCATCAACCCGTTTTTGTTTTATTTCGTCCGGAATATCGTCCTTATACGTTTTGTATGCAAATGTACCTTCTTCATTTGAAAATGCAAAAGCTCCAAGGCGTTCAAATCGTACTTTTTGAATAAATTCTTTCAATTCTTCCACATCCGCTTCTGTTTCTCCCGGATGACCAAGCAACAAAGTGGTTCTTAAATGGATTTCAGGCACTTCAGTCCGAATCCGGTCAATCAGTTCATAGGTTTGAGATTTTGTGATATTACGGCGCATTTGTTTCAACATATTATCGCTGATATGCTGCAAGGCAATATCCAGGTAATTACAAACATTTTCACGTTCGCGCATCACTTTCAACAAATCGTACGGAAATTGAGCCGGATAAGCATAATGCAATCGCAACCATTCCACGCCCGGAATATCCGAAAGTCGTTCGGTCAGTTCTGCCAGTTTCAACGTTTTATATCGGTCCACTCCGTAATACGACAAATCCTGAGCAATGAGCTGGAATTCCTTTACTCCATTTGACACTAACCCTCTCACCTCATTTTCAATATCTTCCATCGAACGCGATCGATGTTTTCCAGTTATAATCGGAATAGCGCAATAGGAACAAGTCCGATTACAACCTTCCGAAATTTTGATATAGGCATAATGATTTGGAGTTGTCAACGTTCGTTCCAACCGCAAATCAGCCCGATATTCCTGCCCTATTTCCTTTAAAATTTCGGTATAATTGAATTTGCCATAAAACTTATCAACTTCAGGAATTTCCAGGCTCAATTCTTTCAAATAACGCTCTGACAAACAGCCCATTACAAAAAGTTTCCCAATCTTGTTTTGCTTTCGCAAATCGGCAAACTGCAAAATGGTATTTATACTTTCTTCCTTAGCGTCACCAATAAATCCGCAGGTATTTACAATAACTATTTCTCCATCAGGATTTTCGGCATCATGCCGGACTTTATAACCCAGCGCATCAAATTGTCGCATCAATTGCTCCGAATCCACTAAGTTTTTAGAACATCCCAGCGTCACAACATCAACAGTTCCTTTTTTCATCACTTTATTTTTCAAACAGTGAAGCCACAAATTCATTCCGATCAAAAACTTGCAGATGATCAATTCCTTCACCCAGTCCAATATATTTTACAGGAATTTTAAATTGATCGGAAATACCAATCACCACGCCACCTTTAGCAGTTCCGTCAAGCTTTGTGATTGCCAACGCAGTCACATCAGTTGCCAACGTAAATTGCTTGGCTTGTTCAAATGCATTCTGACCGGTTGAACCATCCAATACCAATAAAACTTCATGAGGTGCATCCGGAACGATTTTTTGCATAACATTTTTTATTTTGGTCAACTCATTCATCAGGTTGATTTTATTATGCAAACGACCAGCCGTGTCAATAATCACCACATCGGCATTATTTGCTTTGGCCGAAGCAATGGCATCATAAGCCACCGAAGCCGGATCAGAACCCATTTTCTGTTTAATCACAGGCACTCCTGCCCTTTCGCCCCAAATAACCAATTGATCAACGGCAGCTGCACGAAATGTGTCGGCAGCACCAAGATAGACTTTTTTGCCTGCTTTTGTAAACTGATGAGCCAGTTTTCCGATTGTTGTAGTTTTGCCAACTCCATTTACACCTACAACCATAATTACATACGGTTTTGTTGGCAATGGAGCATCAAAATCAGCCGGTGAATCAGAATTATTTTCAGCAAGTAATGAAGCGATTTCGTCTTTTAAAATCACATTTAGTTCGTCGGTACTTACATATTTATCCCTTTGAACCCTTTTTTCAATGCGTTCGATTATTCGCAGCGTAGTTTCAACGCCCACATCCGAAGTAATCAGCACTTCTTCCAGATTATCCAACACATCATCGTCAACTTTCGTCTTTCCGGCAACAGCACGTGTCAATTTAGAGAAAACACTTTCTTTGGTTTTCGACAAACCCTGATCAAGTGTCTCCTTTTTTTCTTTATTGAAGATATTAAAAATTCCCATTTTTCAGTTCAAAATTAATAATTTTCGATTCATAATTAGCATTTTACGAATTGGTTTACAAAATTAGGTCTTTTTTTTGACCTAATCGCAAAAAAAATCCTCTCATTTTTCA
>CAIYTJ010000349.1 GCA_903929065.1 uncultured Bacteroidales bacterium
ATCAGTCATCGCAAGGTATTCATCAATCATCGCAAGGTATTCATCCCACATTGCACTATATTCCTGAAACACCAATGTGTATTTGTTTGACCCAGACGCCTTATTGTTTAAAATGTATTTATTTTATTATATAGTAACACAAAAATAGTATATTTATTTTAATAATACAACTATTACGTAAATAAAGTTATCAACAAATAAAAAAAAGGCTGTCCGGTTTACCCGAACAGCCTTTTATAAATTACAGATTTTTATTGTTGTGCTTTAATTTCTTTGCTTATAGCTTCGTAATCGCTATCCATTTGCAACTGATAGTACAATTTCTTAAGTGGAATTTTATATTCAACTTCTTTTGGATTCAATTCAACCGCTTTTTTGTAATATGGAATAGCCAGTTTAAAAATCTCATCGATATTCTTTTTTTCCTTATTATAAAGATTAGTATCTTTAATTTTAGCTGCGTCTATCGCCATTTTAACCGCTTTATTATAGTAAGAACGGCCTAATTCTGCATAGATATCAGGCTTTGAAGGATCCAGTTCAATAGCTTTGTTAAGTGCTTTATTTGCTTCTTCAAAATTTTCAAGTGTCAGATACAACTGTCCTTTCACGAATTGATATTGAGCAAAGTAAGGTTCGCGTTCAATGGCAGTATTGAGATAAGTCAATGCATCCTGAATTTTATTGATTTTAATATAGAAGTTAATAAGATTTTGTAAGAACCATGGTTCCTTAGGTAGTTTTTCAATAGCTTCCTTAATTGTTTTCAAATAGTTAGCTGTATCTTTAAGTGCTAAATATTCATTTGAAATATTTTGATAAACACCGGATATCTGGTATTTTTTATCTTTCATGCTTTCAAAATACTTAATGGCCAACTCGTGTTGTTTTGCATTTGCAGCAGCTACGCCGGTGTAATAAGTAATCATATCGTAGGTGGAATCCATTTTGATTTCATTATTCATAAGAGGCATTTTAGGAATTGCCAGATAAGCTTCAAATGTTTTCAAAGCACCAACGTAATCTTCTTTTCCAAACTGATAAGCTCCATAACCAATTAAATTGGGTTGAAACTGATAATAATCCTTAAAATAAGATTTGATATCTTTGGCATACTTTGGTTTAATCTTTCCTTTTGCATCGGGCACCATGTCGTACTTAAGGGCCTGAAGAAAATAATAGTATGACTCCATTAAGGCTTTACCTTTAGCTAATGTGTCAAATTTTTGATTAATAATTGCTTTTTTGTATTCCGCCTCACTTTGTTTGCTGCCAATCAACCCGGCCACATAATAAGTTTCTGCCTGATGTAGGATTGAAGTATCCTGTAAAGCCAGTTTCAAAGCTTCACGTGCACCGGCGTAGTCCGGTTTATCTTCATTTAATGCTTTATCTTTCGCTTTGCGAAGATTCACATTTTTTTGAGCAAAAGTAAATGAAAAACCAGTTGCCAAAATTAATAGTAAGATGATTTTCTTCATGACATGTTGTTGTTTATATTAATAAATTTATGGAAAGAGCTGATATCATGTTTATCAGCTCTTTCGCTCATGATTATTCTTCTGTTTCTTCTGATTCTTCCGATTCTTCTTCAACTTCGGTATCGTCAATTTCCGAATCAATAATTTTTGATTCATCAATTGCTGATGCATTCAACGTTTCAGCAGCATTCATTTCTTCGGTTGCTTCCACTACAGCTTCTTCTTCCTCAGTTTCCGATAATACTTTACATACCGAAGCAATTTCGTCGTTACGCTTTTCAAGATTGATCAAACGAACTCCCTGAGTTGCACGTCCCATAACCCTGATATCAGCCACTTTCAGACGAATAGTGATTCCCGATTTGTTGATAATCATCAAATCACTTTCATTCGTTACATTTTTAATGGTAACCAATTTGCCGGTCTTTTCTGTGATATTAATGGTCTTGACGCCTTTACCTCCACGATTAGTTACACGGTAAACCGGAATTGTCTGGCCATTTTCATCCAAAAGCAAATTGCCTTCTTCGTCAACTTCGTCCAGCAATGTACGTTTTCCATAACCTTGTTGAGATACAACCATGATTGTTTCGTTGTCTTCTTTATTAACACAAACCATGCCAACAACTTCATCCTGACCATCATCATCAAGCGTCATGGCACGAACACCGGTAGCGGTACGACCCATTTCACGTACTTTCGATTCATGGAAACGAATAGCACGTCCATTGCGGTTTGCCATCAAAACTTCGGCATTTCCATCAGTCAAACGAACCTGAATCACCTGATCGTCTTCACGAATGGTGATCGCATTCACGCCGTTTTGACGTGGACGTGAATATGCTTCGAGTGATGTTTTCTTGATAACTCCGTTTTTAGTTCCGAAGATCAGATAATGCGAATTGATATATTCGCTATCTGTCAGACCTTTTACGCGGATAAATGCATTTACTTTATCGTCTCCGTCAATGTTGAGCATATTTTGAATGGCACGTCCTTTCGATATTTTAGTTCCTTCCGGAATATCGTATACTTTCAACCAGTAACATTTACCTTTTTGAGTAAAGAACAACATGGTGTTGTGCATCGAAGCCGGATAAATGTACTCAATAAAGTCTTCGTCGCGAGAACTGCCGCCCTTCGATCCTACTCCACCACGGTTTTGAGCTCGGAATTCAGTCAAAGCGGTACGTTTTATATAACCCAAATGCGAAATGGTAATAATCATTTCATCATCGGCATAAAAATCTTCAGGATTGAATTC
>CAIYTJ010000350.1 GCA_903929065.1 uncultured Bacteroidales bacterium
CAACATTTTCAAATGAAGAAATAAACTTTCTCCAATTATAATATATAAGAAGTAGAGAAAGCTCTAATAAAAAATTACCCGTCAAAATGGAAGAAATAGCTTGGGAAAGAATTAGAGAATTGATTGTTGATATTTATTGTGTTGGTGAAGAAGGTCTATACTTTGAAACCGATATAGCACTTATCAAAGGTTATTCTCTTGAGGAAATTAAGTTAGCAGAAAATATATTTGAAACCAATCCAAGAAATACTACAAAGGCAAAGCAATTGGTTGATGACATTATGTTTTGTGCGAAATACCGTCATTTATATCCAATGGTGTACTACATTGAGGCTGTCAAGCTGTTGTTTGTTTGCGATAAATATGACAAATGCTATACTTACATTTACGAGGAAGACTTGGCTAAAGAGGTATCTAATACAGAATTTTCTGAAGAATATTTATGGTACGTTATCAATAAATCATACAATGATGCCTATGGAGAACCAATTTAAACGGTTTGGGAGTGGTAGTCTTTTTCAGCTTCATAAATTTTCAAATCCTGCCTTCAAAACTCCCAAATCGTTTTTTATATACAAAGAGAATGACTGCCCTAAAAAGCAGTCATTTCTATTTTCTGTCCACCGATTAAAACGGCTGCATATTAAATCGAATTCAAACACTCTTCCTTGTCAATACGGGTTGATCTGGGCGCACTTCTTTCGTTTTTGAAGTGATTGTATCTCCCGGCATAAATTCCTTGGGGTTTGCATGAATAACTTTTTTCAAAAATGAATGCATTTGAATCACACCCCTAAATGCTGTTTTAAGCGATTTTGGGTAGATCTGGGAGTGTTTCTGCATTCCCCGACACACTTGTGTGTCGGGGCTTAAAATCGTCAATTTTAAGCGTTTACTTCAAAATCAAAAAACAGTACAAAAAAGTTCGTTTTCTTATTGTAGCAAGCTTCGCAAGAAGCGTTGCGTTTCCGACCTATAACGTGAACACCAGAGTTTAATCAGCCTTTTCCACGATTCAGCTACTTTGAAAATCCGTGAATACTCATTATGACATTTATTTATCCAGTATGACGTAGGACTCACCTTAATATTCGATTGGTATTTTCTCTTTACCAACTCTTTAATTTTTTCAGACGAATAATTTCTTTTGTTAAGCTCAAGAAGGACAACGTGAATGTATTCGAGCTTATATTTTGCTGCATTGGTGCAAATGAATATTAGCTCGTAATCTGTCTTTAATTCGCAGGAGTAATTAATTTTCTGTTTGGCATTTGCCGCAGGTGGTTTTTTACAGCCATCTTGCTTGGTGGGTATATTTTTAGACTGTTGGTATTCACGATTATATTTTTCTCGCAATGACGTATTTGAAAGAATCCGGTTGGCTTCATTAATACCCTGCATCGTTCTGTTTGTATCTCTCCCGCTGCGGTCTGGGTGCCATCTCAGCGACTGTTTTATGAATGCTGTTTTAATCTCTTTTGGAGTGGCTTGCTGACTAATACCCAGTACAGCATAATAGTCTATAAACTGCTTCATAAATGTCAATGGTTCGTCTTATTATGCTGAGGATTGCATTTATGCAGTTGTGACAACCTGCATATTCGCGGTGTCGGATATTTCTTGTAAGAATTGGATCCGCTTGTTTAAGCTCTCGATTTCAAATTCAAATAGGCGCTTACGCCAATCGTTTTCATCGGCATCTTTGCATTCCCAAAATTTCCGTCTCAATTTCTCTTTTAACTCTTTTAATACTACTGCCTGACTCATTTTGTGTTTTTTAAAAAGGGCTTCCCGTTTCTTACAGGAAGCCCTTCAATGACTAAAATTATTTTGCAATCGCAACGACATCCCACCATAAATCTTTGGTATCGGGATTTTCAACACGGTACTGTTCAAGTATTTTCAAGGCTGCCTCCTTATCATTAGCCGGTATAGATATATAACCGTTCCAATCAGCTTCATTCTTAATGAACTTAGCCGTCTGGATTCCACCAGATCTCAATGTTTGCTTAATCCAACTGCGGAAGTAATGATAGCTGATACCTACCAATTTTACACGCTCACTAGCAGCAGTGCTATTAATAGCCGGTTTCTTTCCAGCCTTTTTGGTTTTAGCTTCTGCCCCCGGAATTGCTTCTTCAACAGCTGGCTCATTGACTTCAACAACCTGCTCAATATTCTCGGTATTGTCAGCAATCACTTCGGTTAGCTCGATTGCTTCTTCATTTGTAACAACAACCTGCTCTACTTTCAGTTCCGGGTTCTCGACACTAGAAATGGAAGCATCAATAGCCTCTACTAAGTCATCAATGATGGTTTCTGCGCTTTCAGGCGCATTAACTATTAGGATTGGTTGCTCTTCCTGTACTTCAACAATATTCTCTTCAACATTTTCAATTGCAGAAATAGCGGTAACACTATCTGAATTTTCAATTGTTGGTAATACAACAGCCTTGCTGTTCTTGTTCTTCGCTGATTTCTTTGACATAATTTATCGTTTTTATTTAGGCTAAGTTGAACCTATAGTACCGATAAACCCCATTGATCCTATCTATAGATGGTATATTTTGACCTATAGTCTATACCAGAGAAATTAATACTTTTAATTATGCTCGACACTTTTGTAAATCGCCATATTTTCAAATAACAAACCACCTGAAGAGTAGTACAAATCGCACCGACTTTCTGGGTATGCAAATAAAAAGGCTACCTATTACGGTAGCCAGTTTCATCTTCTTTATTTTATTTTGGCAAGAACTAATCTTTTACAAATCGTTTAATGCAATTGTCATTTATTTTAAGAATGTATATTCCCGGCGCTAGGTCTTGAACGTCTATCTTGGTAGAATTATTTAATGGCGTTTGTCGTA
>CAIYTJ010000351.1 GCA_903929065.1 uncultured Bacteroidales bacterium
ATGATAGAGCAGCAGCTTGAAAGAATAGGAGAAGAGACAAGCCAACTGCCATCCATCAACAAAGCTGACACCACCACCATATTCCTCCTCTCACACCTCTCGGAATTTATTTTCTCTCCCTTTTCTTCCTTTTTTTTTCATTTTATGTAAGACTTTGTCATTAAGATTGTGTTAGTAGAGTTCCAATGCCGGTTGCGGTTAGAACAATTGGAATCGCTATACTACGATCTGTTTTCTTTCACATTTTCATTTTGTTGTTGTTCCATGGTTATTAAAATATGCGCCTTAAATGTCGGAACTGACGAGTAGGAAGGTGTATGGTCAACTGGTCTAAAGTGTCAATCAGCTTCAGTATGTTGGTGAAGAAGACACCTTTTTTTTTTTCCTTATTGCGGGTAGTCTTGGTTCCCGTGCGCTTCTTCATTTTGCCTTGGGGCAGATGGGGCCCATCATGTGCAGGCCGCACTCGCTTTAGGCTGTGTTACCATCACGGATAATACTGTTAAAGAGTATTTCCAAGAAACTGTTTTGTTTCAGGATTGCAACAATTAATTCTGAAAAATTTCGATTTTGATTCGAAATCCTCCTGGGAAGACAACTGCTGCGTTATCTCAAGATAGAGAAATGAAGCTTGTTGATGAAAGATAATAATCGTTGGTTGACGATGATTCCTTTAACTGAAGGTTCTGCCAGTTTCATTGGATGTTGTCCCCGCCCTCAATCGAGGGTATGGTCCGGGTTTAAAACAACCCAATTCCGAATTTTTTCTTGGTAGATGGTTATCGTTTGTCGGGTTTGGAGTCGAAGCGGCTATTTATACAGTAAACCTGCTTCGAGTCCGTAAAGGTTAATAACTGCTCCATGCTCGAAAAATATTCCATAGGTGCAGCTCATGATGGTTTTACTGGGATGTACGTCCGAGTTAACGAGAGATGATAATGTGAATGTCAACGCATAGAATAACGTAAACACAGCATATCCCGGTAGAATAATGATGACTGCATTATTTGTTTCATTGGTGTAGACAGGTACCCTCTGTTTGGTGTGGAAAAGAAATGGCCGATCTTCAAAATAGATTTGTCATCGTTCAATTCCGTAAAAAGGGATAAGTCCGTCTCACATCCGATTGTAAATTTTCCCTATTGTACTGCACAGCAGTTAGAGCACCAAGCTGGACATTGTTTTGTTTAGCCGTGATCACTCATAAAATTTTGGAATGAGCGTGGTTCGCTAAATCATCATTGCAGGGTCAAGTTCAGGGTGTTAAATCTATTATACAGGAATCATTAATTGTAGTCGGGCTGCCACTACCCTGTAGTACAATGTGATTCCTCCTGCGATGAGATCTTCATCTTGCATGCCATATTTCTGACAGTGGTCGAAGTGAGTTTTAATGTAAAGAACAGATTGGGATAATATGGGAATGTGGATATAATGGGGGTATGTGCTGTTTGCTGCACATAAAGAAGTAGTACATAGATATTGTTTTGTTTTAATTCCCTTCCTTTTCCCCTATATTTTCTAATGAATTTAATGGAATCAATAAAAGGAAAGAAAGATCTTCCATTTCTTCTAAAATTGTTCATCCCAATCAAAATTAATACTTAAGGGCATGTTGGTGGTAAAAAATTTAACATTTAAAAATTATATTTTGAGTTAGTGAACTGGGAATGAAATTAGGTTTTTATTTTTATTTTATTTTATTCATTACTTAATGGAAATTAGTCTTCTTTAAAATTTATTAAATAGGTTTTATAAAATTTAAGTAAGGTTTTAGGTTTTTTAAAATTTAATTTTCAAATTCCCTCTAATTGCTTGAGTGAGTATATAATTGTTTTTATAAGTTGTTTTCCA
>CAIYTJ010000352.1 GCA_903929065.1 uncultured Bacteroidales bacterium
GTTAACCCTGATTAGGAATGGAAGAAAAATAAGTTTTTTTTAAAAATTCCGTTTGTTATACGTCCAAAAACAATTTTTACAGTTGATTGTTTCATAAACTATAACGAGCAATATTAAAAAACAGAAAATTCTAATATATGTCTAACACAGGTGATCCATTATCAATCAAATCAGTTACACTAAAAAACAGAGTCGGCATGTCGCCGATGTGCCAGTATTCATCGACCGATGGTTTTGCAAACGATTGGCATTTTGTGCATTATGGAAGCCGTGCTGTGGGCGGAACCGGATTAATTATGGTTGAAGCCACGGCCGTTTCGCCCGAAGGCAGAATTACACCGTTTGATATGGGTTTGTGGAAAGACGAACAAATTGCTGAATTGAAAAGAATAACGGAGTTTGTGCATAGTTTCGGCGCAGTTGCCGGCATTCAGCTTGCCCATGCCGGACGAAAAGCTTCGCACGATTCACCGGCTAACGGCGGTCATCAACTTTCGGTTAAAGAGGGTGGTTGGCAAGTGGTTGCACCTTCTTCAATTCCCTTTGCACCAACTGATTTTTTACCACTTGAACTCGAAAAAACTGGTATAAAGAACATTGTTGAAGAATTTAAATCGGCTGCATTTCGAGCAAAACATGCCGGATTTAAAATAATTGAAATCCATGGAGCTCACGGTTATCTGGTTCATGAGTTTTTATCGCCGCTTACCAATACCCGCACCGACGAATATGGTGGCAGTTTTGAAAATAGAATACGATTTTTACTCGAAATAATTACGGCTGTAAAAACCGTTTGGCCGGATGATTTGCCTTTATTTGTTCGTTTATCTGCAACCGATTGGGCTGAAGGTGGTTGGAATTTGGCAGAAACCGTCAAACTTGCCAGCATTCTTCATACAGTTGGAGTAGATTTAATCGATTGTTCTTCAGGAGGTAATATTATCGATCAAAAAATTCAGATTGCTCTCGGTTATCAGGTTCCATTCTCGGAAGCCATTAAAAAAACCGGCATCTTAACTGCGGCAGTGGGAATGATTACTTCAACTGAACAAGTAAGTCAAATACTTGAAAATGAAAAAGCTGACCTGGTTTTCCTTGCCCGTGAATTATTGCGAAATCCATATTTCATGCTGAAAGCCGACAAGAATGCTGTTTGGCCGGTTCAATATTTAAGAGCGAAGAATTAAAAGAAAAAACGTCTGACAATTTGCCAGACGTTTTCATATTGATTGAGTTACTTCTTATTTATAAATGGCATTCAGCACATTTGCCAGTTGAATACCACCGCGATAAAGCATTTCGTCTGCTTTGTCGGCAAAGAAATATACATAGTGATAATTGTTGGTATCGTTGTAGTTATAAGCATAAATCATGTTCCGAACAACATATGCAGCCATTACCGATTGTAAAATGTCATGCTTTTTGAATTCTGCCTTGCGTGATTCAAATTTATCCTGCAAATACTGGCTGTATTCGGAATAAGACATTTTCATGTTTTCAATAATCATTCCATCCCAAACTGCATGAAGATTGGTTTTACGTCCAAACCAATTGAAATCAACTTTATTTCCACCTTTATCGTCTTTTCTGCCCATGTGAAGCGGTTGGTGCAAATCACCCACAAAATGAACCAGAAATTTCAATGCTTCTGCATCGTTTCTATCGGTTTTGAGTCGTTTGGTCAACGAATCAAGAGCAAAAAACAAATGTTCGCCTTCAGCTTTGGGATTGTCAATCAGCTTTTTGATATCTGCTGAAGTCATATTATCGTCCAAATCCTGATAATGCCATTGATAGCTGTAAGCGTATTTATTGTCACTTCGTACTTCATCCGCCCAGGTTGCTTCGTAAACGATGCCTTTTTTCCCAAGAACTTTGTCAACCTGAGCTCGGGCTTTATCGGTAAGATTGTCATAAGCAATATCGGCAATAATGCGGTGACCAACGGCATCATAAGCCGAAGCTGAAACAGTGAACGCTAAAAGACAAAGCGAAAGAAATTGTTTGTTGATTTTCATTTTAA
>CAIYTJ010000353.1 GCA_903929065.1 uncultured Bacteroidales bacterium
AGTCAATTCAAATCAAAAAATCAAAGAACGGATCTATATTTCTGTATTTCAATACAATACAGATGTATGTTAAAAGTTAACGCAACGCTACTAGCTGCCAAATAACAAATAAATGTTTATCTTGCAATAAATCGGAAATTAAAAAACAGAGAGGTTCAATAAATCCTAATTTTATTAGCCTGTAAATTAGTCAAATAGCGTTTTTGTTTTATATATATTCCAACATATTTTCAAATTCAGCATGAAAAAAACCGTTTCAGGAAATTGAAACGGTTTTTTTGTAATCTGTTATATCTGAATTAAAACGGAAGATCGTCTTCGGCATGAGGTGGAGGAGCAATTGCATCAGCCGGAGGTGCAGCTACGGCACTAATAGCTTCAACTGTTTCTGGTTTTTTGCCCAAAAGCTGAATAGTATCGGCATAAATTTCAGTTGTATAGCGTTTTACACCATCTTTTTCCCATGCACGGGTTTGGATTTTTCCCTCAATGTACAGTTGACTTCCTTTCCGAATATATTTTTCAGCTAATTCGGCCAGTGATCTCCATGCAACAATATTGTGCCATTCGGTTCGTTCAGGAACTTGTGTGCCGCTTTGTGTTGTGTACGCACGATCAGTGGTGGCGAACGTGAAATTTGCAACTGCAACATTTTTATCAAGGTAACGAACTTCCGGATCTTTACCTACATTTCCAATTAGAATAACTTTATTTACGGACATAATTAAAAGATTAAAAAGGTTAGTAATAGTTTGTTAATTGATGACAAAAATATACATTTATTTTTTATTTGCAACAAAAAGAGACAAATATTTTTAATACGTTTAAAAATATTTGTCTCTTTTAATTGGTAGAATGTATTATTATTTTGATTATCAGCGTTTTATTTAATTGCAATTTAGAATGTAAATAAATAACATTCAAACAATGTAATCAACTGCTGCTCTTGCAGTTCTAACTTTCCCAATATAAGAAGCTACACGTTTGTGTTCAGGATGCTCCTGATAAATATCAAGTGTATCAAAACTTTCAAATTCTGAATATAATGCAATGTCAAAGTCGGTTTTGGGTGCGTTTGGGATATTAATACCAACCTCAATGCTTAGAATTTCCGGAATAAAGTTCTTGAGATTTTCAAGTTCCAGTTTAATTAGTGCAGCATTTTCAGCTTTTGTTTTGCCTTCGGCATTTTCAGCCAGACAGAAGAAAACAATATGTTTAATCATCTTAATATTTTAGTTGAGTTGTTGAAATTGTTGATTAAGCAGGTAGGTTTGACTGTAATCAAATCGTTTATTTGCAAATTACTTTAAAATTTTTATTGTTTATTTTCAGAAAATAAATTCCGGTTCGTGTTTGAATAAGGAAACGTCCTTGTGTTAAATCACCATTAAATATTAATTGACCAGTCAGAGCAAAAACTTTTATTTTATTCGACCCGCTATTAATGGTGACGTATATTCCTTCAGAGGTACCATAAAAACTGACGTTTTCAGTTCCGGACACTGTCGTATTTGTTCCTTGCGGAGCATCATTACTGCCTTCAATTCTAATAAGTGATGTATGAGTGTCGCTTTTTGTTGTCGTTTGAGCAAATAAACCTGCCACGGACACACACCAAAATAAAAGGGTAAGTATTCGTTTCATTTGCCTAATTCATTTAGAGTTTCAAACATTTTATAGGAAAATAAATAGTGACTTCAAAGTTACAGCATTTCTGTGAAATATTACAAGGAATTTAATTTGTTTATAATTATTTTTTTCTTAATTATAAACCTTCCTGTTTCATTCTGCCCGGGTAATCGACCGTGTAATGTAATCCGCGGCTTTCTTTGCGCATCAAAGCCTGTTTAATGATTAGATATGCAACGCTTATAACGTTTCGAAGTTCGCAGATTTCTTTTGAAACGACAGATTTGTCAAATAAATGTTCGGTTTCACGATATAGAATCTCCAACCGGTTGATGGCTCTTACTAATCGTAAATTAGAGCGAACTATGCCAACGTAAGTGCTCATAATCTGTTCCACTTCACGAAAACTTTGGGTTATTAATACCATTTCTTCAGGTAATGAAGTTCCTTCATCATTCCAGTTAGGAATAAATTCATTGAATGTTAATGAATCAATGTATTTTGCAGCATCTTTCACAGCCGCATCTGCATATACAATAGCTTCAATCAACGAATTTGATGCTAAGCGGTTGGCGCCATGAAGTCCGGTACAAGAACATTCGCCCGCTGCATACAATCGGTTTATGGACGAACGTCCATTCAAATCAACTTTGATCCCGCCGCAAAGATAATGTTGAGTGGGTGAAACCGGAATATAATCTTTCGTAATATCAATGCCATGTTCAAGACACTTTTGATAGATATTCGGAAAATGTACTTTTGTTTCGTCAGCATCCATTTTAGTGACATCCAGGTAAACAAAATCATGACCGCGCATTTTCATTTCATTGTCGATAGCACGAGCTACAATGTCTCGTGGTGCCAATGAGCCACGTTCATCATATTTTTGCATGAATTGCTTGCCATCCTGTGTGCGCAAAACTGCTCCGTAACCACGAATTGCCTCTGAAATCAGGAATGTTGGTCTTTCGCCCGGATGATACAACGCAGTTGGATGAAATTGTACAAACTCCATATCTTTGATAATTCCACGGGCACGATGCACCATGGCAATACCATCGCCGGTGGCAATATCCGGATTGGTAGTGGTAGAATATACACTGCCAATTCCACCGGTGGCCAACAATGTTATTTTGGAAAGAAAAGTATGAATATTATTAGTTTGCTGATTTAAAACATAAGCCCCATAACATTCAATATTCGGTGTATGATGGGTAACGATTTCACCCAAATGATGTTGTGTAAGGATTTCAATGGCGAAATAATGTTCATACACTTCGATTTCGGAATGTGCTTTTACCTGACGTATTAAACTTTCCTGAATTTCGTAACCGCTGTTGTCTTTATGATGTAAAATCCGGTGTTCAGAGTGGCCTCCTTCTCGATGTAAATCAAAAAGCCCCTGTTCAGTTTTATCAAATTCAACACCCCAGCGAATCAGTTCTTCAATCTGTGAAGGAGCTTCGTAAACCACTTTTTTTACAGCTTCAATATCGCAATGTCCATCACCGGAAATCAACGTATCTTCCATGTGTTTTTCAAAGCTGTCAGGTTCGTACATGACTGAAGCAATTCCGCCTTGTGCATATGAAGTATTTGATTCGCTAAGCGTACCTTTACAAAGCAAAGCAACTTTGCCAAACTTCGCGGCTTTCAGGGCAAAGCTCATACCGGCTATGCCGCTTCCAATTACCAAAAAATCAAATTTACGAGTCATTTTAAATGTTTTTGAACCAGGACAAATGAAATAAGACAAAGATTAAGCCAGATTATTCTTTCTGATTCTTAGAAAAAATCGATGAGTTAGTTTAATAACTACTTTCAGGTCAATTAAGTTTAAAAAAGTTGAGCAGTAGTTTAGTACTGCTCAATTTGTAGATTTCCAATTAAAAATGTTTGATGTAAGCTCTTCGTTTTTTGTGGTTTACATGTTCAAAACTTCCCCATTGTGAGGACATTTTGGTGTTTGTTTCCAGTTCAGGATTACTTTCAGCAAATTTATATCCATTTTTAGCGCTGTTTGGCATAATGTCGGCAAACATCACTGAATTTACGCCTTTGTTTTGATAATCAGGATGAACAGCCATCAAATACAAATCCACTACATCATTTTTGTTCAAAGCGTGAAGCATGTAATACCACCCAAATGGGAAAAGACTTCCTTTTGCTTTTTGCATTGCCTTTGTGAAACTTGGCATTGCAATTCCCAATGCTACTACATCATCTTTTTCATCAACTACAATTGAAATAGTGTCCAAGCGGAAGAAGCTGAAATACAACTTAATATAGAATGCGATTTGCTTCTCATTCAGTTTGGTAAAACCATATAAATGGGAATAACACAAATTCAACAGGTCAAAAATCTTAAGTGAATATCTATCTACAATTTCTTTTCTGGATTTACATTCTATTGATTTTAATTTATATTTTTGTTTAACAATATCAGCAATGCGGAAATATTTTTCAGGAAAAACTTCGGGGACTGTAATTTTATATTCTTTCCAGTCGATATCTTTCACAAATCCGTAATCTTCAATATGATTTACATAATAAGGATAATTGTAATTAGTAGCCATTGTTCCCAGCTGATCATAGCCTTCAATCAACATTCCTTCGCGGTCAAAATCGGTGAAACCAAGCGGACCATGAATAGCAGTCATTCCTTTTTCTTTCGACCAGGCAATGGCTTTGTCAAAAAGTGCAGTTGAAACTTCAACATCATCAATGTAATCGCACCACCCGAATCGGGCATGTTTTTCGTTCCAGGTTTCATTCGAAACAGGATTGATAATACAAGCGATTCTTCCTGCAATTTTATTGTCTTTATAGGCCAGAAAATATCCGACTTCACAAAAATCCAACGCAGGATTTTTTCCTTTGCTTAAGTTGAGCAAGTCGTCCATTAATAAAGGTGGAGCGGCAAATTTGCAATCTTTGTAAAGGTTTATTCCAAACCAAATGTATTTCTTTAATTCTTTTTTTGTGGTTACTTCGCGGATGGTTACTGCCATGAGTTTTGTATTAAATTTATATTCAAATATTTCGTAAAATAACGCAAAAATATTTCAATGTCCAACTTTTTGAGTTTGTTTTTCGATTTTATAAATTTATATTACTCATTGTTAGCATTTTATATTATTCCACCTTTATTCCTTTACATTACCTGTTCTTTTTATCACGCCCCAACTTACCAATTCGCCTTTCAAAGCTTTCATATAAGCTTTAAACAATACATAAAATAAAAGCTGACGGTAAATAAACCGCTGCACAAACAGATATAGTGCCTTTTTTAAATCAAATTTTTGATGATCATAATGATATGCCAGTGAAGAAATCAGACAATCAATCAGGAAATATAACAGGTAAAAGAAAATATACTGGTCGGCATCGTGCATAAACAAACCTGTTATAAATAAGATATCAACCAAAGGTGAAAATATCGGAATCAAAAAATTGAATAACAATAAATTAGGTAATGCAACCCAGCCGATATTCGGTTTTTTGAAACTGAATAACAAATCCCTGTGTTTCCAGAAACTCTGCATCATGCCAAAGGTCCAGCGCGAACGTTGTTTCAGGAAATTATTGAGCGATTCTGGCGCTTCGGTCAACGCCAACGCATCGTTACAGGTTCGGATTACAAATCCGGCACGAAGTAAACGTAATGTCAGGTCACAATCTTCTGCCAGCGTATCGGTGGTAAAACCATCTATTTCTTTCATGGCAGTTTTGCGGAAAGCACCGATGGCTCCGGGAACAACCAGAATAGCATTCACTGCATCGTAAGCACGACGGTCGAAATTCTGACTGGTTGTGTATTCAATTGATTGCCAGTGAGTCAACATATTTAATGTATTTCCAACACGAACATTTCCTGCCACAGCTCCTACTTTATGGTCTGCAAAATATGGTATCATTTTGGCAATAGCTTCGGCAGGTAAAATGGTATCAGCATCGATACAAACCAGTATTTCGCCGGTTGCATATTCAATTCCAAAGTTTAACGCAGCCGCTTTTCCTCCATTTGGTTTAGTCAGAACCTTAACTTTCGGATTATTCAGGAATGTTGAATTGACTTTTTCAAAAGTATTATCTTTCGAACCATCATCCACAAAAATTACTTCAATATCAGGGTATGTTGATTTCAACAGATAATCAACTGTTCTTACAGCATTCACCTCTTCGTTAAATGCCGGAACTATAACACTTACTTTCGGTTGGTAATCTATTCCAATAGTTTTCTTTTCTTTTTGTTCTTTGTAATGCTGGTAAATGGCTAAAAAAGCAATAGCAAGCAATCGCGAAATAATCAGGACAATGGCCACCACAAAGAATCCATCCAGAAAATGCTCCCATATAAAGGTAAGCGTAAAGAATATCATATCCAGAGTGTCGGTTATTCCGAATTTACTTTGAACAGCCGGCATAACCTGATCGCGGGTTTTGCCCATGAGTTCAGAAACCAGCACAAATTTATAACCGTGAGCCTGATAATAATCGATAATCTTTGGTAATGCTTTTACCGTTTCAGTACGGTCGCCTCCCGCATCATGCATTAAAATTATGTTGCCCAAATGTTGCTGTGCAATAGCGCGGGCAACGATGGTGTCAGCCGTCACATCTTCCTGCCAGTCATTCGGGTCAATATAGGCGGTTACTGAAATAAATCCTTCATCGTGAGCAACTGCCAGCGATTTAATTTGCGAAAGCTTTTTCGGCTCAGCATCATTGATATATGGAGCTCGGAACAAAAGTGTTGAATAATTCAATATACTTTCCATTAATAAACGCGTAGAGCGAAGTTCAATCCGTTCGCGGCTATCAGTTGTTACTTCCAAATTTGGATGCGTAAATGTATGATTACCAATTTCATGTCCTTCCCGGTATTCCCTACGCAGAAGTGGGATGTTATTTTGAATATTAACTCCGGTTACGAAAAAAGTTGCAGGAACTTTCTTTTGTTTTAGAATGTCCAGTATTTTTGGCGTATAATCACCGTTCGGACCATCATCAAAAGTCAGTGCCATTTTTTTTGGGTCGCCAGCTCCAAGCCGTTTCATCATGTATGAACTCGGAAGATCGTCGTATGTTTCGTTTGTAATCAATTCATCATTAGAATTGAATTCGATGGCAGCATGACCGTGATCCGGAACGCTGGTCATTTCCAGAATCTCACCTTTACCTTCGTAATCTATTGCCGATATGGATTGAATATATTCTAGTTTTTTGTAATTGAATCCTTTTAATTTCAGAAACATGACATCCAAATCCTGTGGATAGAATTTCCATACCCGGTCGTCTTCCGAGCCAAGGTACCAGAGTGAGACACCGGCAGCATTATAATCCTGAGCCGTTCGCATAACGTTGAAAATGCCGGCTGCATCATTGCAATGCAATTCATGCAGGCTACCATTATCGTCGGTATATCGCATGGTTAAATCTGACTGGCTGAAATTGAAATAAACCGGTTCGTCCAGTTCATTGGCAATTGAAATTAATTTCTGGTAAGTGATTCTTGTGCCAAGTTTGCCTTTTTCCCAGTCAAATCCATAAGCCGCGACGCATAATACAATTTTATCCGACGAAACTTCTTTCATGGCATCATCAATAGCTTTTTCAACAAAAAGTAAGGAAGAAATACTTCCGGGTTGTCCATCCGGATAATGCTCATTATAAGCCATCAGGAAAATGAAATCGTAATATTGTGCCAGATCTTTATAGGAAGGTTTATTTACACTGGGGTCAGGGTCAATATCGATGGTGGTAATAAACCCTTCTTCATGAAGCGTTTCCGACAGTTCTTTGGAGAACTGCAACATGTATTTATTGGCTTCTCTTGGCAAATTTTCAATATCAATATTAATTCCCTGAAAATCATTTTTTTCCAAGAGGTTTTTGATGCGTAGTATCAGTGTTTTTCTCAACTTGGCATCTCTCAATGTCACCAGCGAGGTGTCGCCGTTAAAGGTTTTTCCCCAGAAATTGCTGAGCATAGGCACAATAGCCACTTTGTTATTCTGGATAAATTCAACGGTTTCATTTTCAATTCTGGAATCGATAGTTCCTTTGGAATCTTTCAAAAAAAGCCATTCTGGAAGAATCATATTGAGTTTGGAAATGTTTTTATGAAGTGAAATGCCCGAGTTTGGATCCCAGTTTACATAGAATCCGGCACGTACGGGTAAAAACTTGCTTACTTCGGGAGAAGTGACATGTTTTACGTGAGTGTGAGAATGTTTGATTTTTTTTCGATAAGTTTCCAACTGTTTTGCAAAAGCCAGTTGATCAGTTTTAGAAACATATGTTTTTGATTTATCGGTATTTAAATCAGGAAGTTTCTTGGCATTGTACGACAAGACTTTTAAATCATAATCCCTTTTGTTGAATAACGAAATAGCAACGGCAGCAATAATAATGACCAAAAAAACTAAAAAAATACGAACAATCCAAATAAAACTATTCCACCGGGTTGGTGAGTTGGTTTGAAAAATCTGCTTTTGCATATAATTATAAATTACTCGATTTCCAATTACTAATTTTCAATTTTGAACATCAATTTTCAATTCAACTAATGAACCAATTATCTTAATTCCAGTAAAACTACATTTTCAACATGATGTGTATGTGGAAACATATCAACCGGTTGAACTGCCGTAATTTTATACTTTGCATCAAGCAAATACAAATCCCGTGCCTGAGTAGCCGGATTGCAACTTACATATACAATCCGTTTCGGACCGGCAAAAAGAATGGCATTTATCACATCCTCATGCATACCGGCACGAGGCGGATCAGTGATAATTACATCCGGTTTACCATGTTTTTCGATAAAGGCAGCGTTCAGAATATCCTTCATGTCACCTGAGTAAAACAATGTATTGTTAATATTGTTCAGACTGGAATTGATAACCGCGTCTTCAATAGCTTCGGGTACATATTCTATTCCAATTACTTGCCGCGCCTGATGAGCCACAAAGTTAGCAATTGTTCCGGTTCCGGTATATAAATCGTACACTAATTCATTTCCGGTAAGTCCGGCAAAGTTACGTGTGATTTTATATAATTCGTAGGCCTGTTCGGAGTTAGTTTGGTAAAACGATTTGGGTCCGATTTTAAATTTCAATCCTTCCATTTCCTCGAAAATGCATTCATTTCCCTTGAAAACAAGCACTTCCTGATCGGTGATGGTATCGTTCGCCTTGGAATTGATAATATAAAGCAGTGAAGTGATTTGTGGAAATTTATCGGCAATATGTTTCAAAAGTGCTTCCTGAGCTTCCTTGTCTTCATGAAAAAAGATCATAATAACCATCAATTCTCCGGTTGAAGTGGTACGGATCATCAGCGTGCGCAAAAAACCTTCCTGATTGCGTAAATCGAAAAAAGTCAGTCCGTTTTCCAATGCATAGCGTCGGACTTCATTGCGGATTTCATTGGAATCTTCGGTTTGCAGCCAGCATTTATTGATATCCAGCACTTTATCGAACTGACCGGGAATGTGAAACCCGACGGCATTCATTGTTTCAAATACTTTTCCTTCGGCAATTTCTTCGTTGGTGCGCCAGCGTTTGTTCGAAAAAGTAAATTCCAGTTTGTTACGGTAAAATTCTGTACGGGCTGAACCCAGAATAGGTGAAACTTCGGGCAATTCTATTTTTCCAATGCGGGTCAGGTTATCCACTACCTGTTTTTGTTTGTATCGGATTTGTTCGGAGTAGGGGAGAATCTGCCATTTGCAACCGCCGCAGATGCCGTAATGTTCGCAAACGGCTTCTATTCGTTTTTCGGAATACTGATGGAAGTAAATAGGGCGCGCTTCCATAAAATGGCTTTTCTTGCGCGTTACCTGCAAATCGACCACATCGCCCGGTACCACAAAAGGCACAAACACCACAATGTCATTTACTTTGGCAATGGCTTTTCCTTCGGCGGCAATATCGGTAATGGTAATGTTAGGGAGAATGGGGAGTGGTTTTTTGTTTTTTGCCATGTTTTGCAGTTAACAGTTATCAGCCAACAGTTATCGTTTTATTTTGGACTGCAAAAATACAACTTTTATTCTGATTATTCTATATTTATGGAGTGACTGTATTTCGTTAGAGAAATTCTCAAAAAATGCGAATTTCTCTTTAATCTAAAACACTATTCTCAACGATGCTCCGCCGGGGTATGTGGTCAGGAAATATTCCGGCTGAAGTGAACAGGCAGTATGTTTTGTGAAAGACTTATATTTTGAACAATAGTTTTTATACTCCTTCATTGTCCGTGTGGGTTGGGTCCATATTTGGGTTTCGGTGATGGCTGTGTTGAGCAGAAAACAGCTTACACCATCCCAAACCGAACGTTTGTAACCAAGCCAGGTAATTAACCCGCCAGCAAGGTTTACACTTTCATTTAAGGCATGAATTTGCCAGCTTCGGCCTTCCTTTTCTTGTTTTGCAATTTTTCTGAACAATTCTTCGGCAACAATCAGTTTTTTTAGTTGCACTTCCAACGAACTGTCCGGCATTTGTTTTAATTCATCAAGTTCGCGACGGCTTACAGTCATGGGTGTGATAAGCTGCAATCCGGCACCTAAAAGCGTAGTAATTCCACCAAGTGCCATGTCCTGTCTTGTTGGTTTATCTTTACTTGTCAGGCAAACAATTCCTTGCCCCACAGTAGCCGCACTGTATGCGCCCAACCAACCATACCACCAGCCATCTAATGCCGGTTTTGACTTAGTGAGTGAATGTTGAATATATTCCAGTTGTTCTGTCAGAAGTGAATCCTTCGTATTATTCTGAGCTGATAAACAAACCGATTGAAAAACAATAAACGCTAATAAAAATACTCTTCCGGCGTGAAACTTAGTTGCGTTTTTCATGCAGTCATTGTTTGGTATCCGGTTTGGTGATCATAAACGGTGATTCAATTAGCTGTGTTGACAGTAACAACACCAAAACGGCAAGGCCAATAAGAACCACCAACGGTTTTGTCATTGAATGTGTTACCGGATCTTTGAAACTATCCATGGCAAAAATAAAAGCAATCCCTGAAATCTGTCCGGCAAGAATCAACAATCCGTTTGAAGTACCTTCGGAAGTTGGATAAGTTATCTCTGCACCATACTGGAAGCCAATAGGACCGGCACTTAAGAGAAAGAATCCCAGCATCATGCCCGAAGCCAGCAACATATTATACGTGGTGGCAAAAGTGACTCCCACCAAACCAATAATACAACCGAAAAGAGCTATAATAATAAAGAGTTTTCTTTTGCGCAGTTTATCAGAAAGCATGGGCATAATCAAAGCCCCGAAAATACCTCCAACAATCATTAAACCACCACAAATTCCTGCTTGTTCGGCATTGAAATCACGTGGGCGAACAATGTCTTCAATCCAGGTTGTGACGCAGTTGAAAATTCCCAATCCTACAAAAAAGATGAGCAGCAACCAATAAAAGTTTTTATTGTGTAAGGTATCGCGGAGTCCGTCGAAGACCAGTGATCGTTCTTCCTGATCGGGATGGCATGGTGCTGACATAGGGCGTTCACGCGAAAACAAGATAAATATCAATGCAGCAACGATGGAAATAACGCCATAAATATAAAGCATTCCGTTGATTCCGTATATTTTGGTAAGATATGGAGTTAGTAACATGCCGACCAAAACACCGATATACATGGCAAGCGTTCCAAGTCCGGCTGCGGTAGCTCTTTCTTCAATGCGAAACCAACGTGATGCCAGTTTAGTAATGGCATTCAATAAGAATGGTTGACCAACTGCAATGCCTATTTGCGCTACAAGCACCCAATCGTAACTGGTTACAATACCGCGCATCATTCCAAAAACTCCGGTGAAAACTGCGCCTATTCCTACTCCGATCTTTATCCCATACGTGTCGATAACCCATGAGGCCGGTATGGAAACAATTATGAAAACAATCATGAAACACATTGAAAGAATGCCGATTTGAATATCCGATACGCCGTAATAATGAACACAATCACTGGTTATCGGTGCAAATGTTATCCATAGTAATTGGTTGACAATCACGATAAACATATACACACTAAGCATAATCCAACGATATTTATACACTTTGTAAACTGTAGCTTCCATGAATTGATTTTGAATTGATTAGTATTGTTTTAATGTGAAAA
>CAIYTJ010000354.1 GCA_903929065.1 uncultured Bacteroidales bacterium
ATTGAAATCATATTGGTCAACAAAATCTAAAACCTGAGAGAAAACATATTTGCCCGAATTCATATTTTTTTTCGAGCAAATGTAAGTCAATTCAAATAAAAAAATCAAAGAACGGATCTATATTTCTGTATTTCAATACAATACAGATGTATGTTAAAAGTTAACGCAACGCTACTATTATAAATAAAACAAATAAAATCTTTATACAATGCCAAAAGTACAGCACATTGACCCGTCAGAAATGCGTAAACCGGGTTTTGTGGAATTTCAACCAATTCCAATAAATCAATATCAGAAAACCGTCAAAGACGAAAAAGGTAATTTTACCAACGAAGAGTTCAAAGCCATTTATCACGACATGGTGTTGATTCGTGAGTTCGAAACCATGATCAACCTGATCAAAATCAAAGGTGAATACAACGGAACTCCGTACAACCACCCCGGTCCGGCTCACTTGTCTATCGGACAGGAATCGGCAGCAGTAGGTATGGCTTGGACATTGACCGTTGATGACTATATTTTCGGTAGCCACCGTTCGCACGGCGAAATTCTTGCCAAAGGTATGTCAGCCATTCACAAATCAGACGATAAGTTTCTGATGGATGTAATGGAAACATTCTTTGATGGTGCTGTGTTGACTGTTGTAAAAAAAGACTTTACAGGAACTACCAAAGAACTGGCTCGTCGCTTCCTCGTTTATGGAACATTAGCCGAAATTTTTGCCCGCTCAACAGGTTTCAACCGCGGATTGGGTGGTTCTATGCACGCATTCTTTACGCCATTCGGAGTTTATCCTAACAACGCCCTGGTAGGTGGCTCTGGCGATATTGCCGTAGGTGCTGCATTGTACAAAAAAATCAACCGTCAAAAAGGCTTGGTAGTTGCCAACATTGGTGATGCTTCAATGGCTTGCGGTCCGGTTTGGGAAGGTATCACTTTCGCTTCTATGGATCAGTTCCGTCAGTTGTGGGAAGGAGATATGCAAGGTGGATTGCCTGTGATTATCAACATTATGAATAACCAATACGGTATGGGCGGACAAACTGCCGGCGAAACCATGGGTTATGATATTGCGGCTCGTATTGGTGCAGGTGTAAATCCTGAGCAAATGCATGCCGAGCGTGTTGACGGTTACAATCCGTTGGCTGTTATCGACGCTTACAAACGCAAACGCGTTATCCTTGAAGAGAAAAAAGGTCCGGTTTTATTGGACGTATTGACATACCGTTACAGCGGCCACAGCCCTTCTGATGCGTCTTCGTATCGTACCAAAGAAGAAGTGGAAGCATGGGAAGCACAAGATTGTATTACTTCTTTTGGAAAACAATTGATTGAAGCTAAAGAAGCTACACAAGCTGACCTTGATGCAACATGGGCTGATGTGAAAGCACTGGTGTATGACATGTTCCTGAAATCAATTGACGATGCCGTTTCTCCACGTATGACCAATGCTCAGGTTATTGGGGATATGATGTTCTCGAACGGTTCGGAGGATTCTATGTCGACTGCTACGCCTGACGTTTTGATGCCATTGGCCGAAAACTCACGTATAAAGAAAATTGCTGCGAAAGAACGTTTTGCGTTTGATACTGATGGAAAACCTTTCAGCAAAATGAAACAATATCAGTTGCGCGACGGTATTTTCGAAGCTATGATGGATCGTTTCTACAAAGATGCATCGTTGGTAGCTTATGGTGAAGAAAACCGTGACTGGGGTGGTGCGTTTGCCGTTTATGGCGGTATGACCGAAGCACTTCCATACCACCGATTGTTCAATTCGCCTATTGCTGAAGCGTCAATCGTAGGTACTGCCATTGGTTATGCCATGTGTGGTGGTCGTGTGGTTCCTGAAATCATGTATTGCGACTTCTTAGGTCGTTGTGGTGATGAGGTATTCAACCAAATGCCTAAATGGCAATCGATGAGTGGTAATGTATTGAAAATGCCTATCACATTGCGTGTATCGGTAGGTTCAAAATACGGTGCACAACACTCGCAGGACTGGACTTCGTTGGTGACTCAAATCCCCGGCTTGAAAGTTTGTTTCCCCGTAACTCCTTACGATGCAAAAGGTTTGATGAACGCAGCATTGCAGGGAACTGATCCGGTTGTTTACTTCGAAAGCCAACGTATCTATGAAATTGGTGAGCAATTCCACAAAGGCGGCGTTCCTGAAGGTTACTACGAAATTCCATTTGGTGAACCGGACGTGAAAAAAGAAGGAAAAGACATTACTTTCCTGACCGTTGGACATACATTATATCCTGCTTTGGCTGCTGCTAAAGAACTGGAAGAAAAATACGGCTTGAGCGCAGAAGTTATCGATGCACGCTCGTTGGTGCCTTTCAACTACGAACAAGTGGTTGAGTCGGTGAAGAAAACAGGTAAAATCATTGTGGCCGGCGACGCTTGCGCACGTGGTTCGTTCCTGAACGACTTTGCTACCAACATCAGCACGCTTTGTTTCGACTATCTGGATGCACCGGTTTGTGTGCTTGGTTCACGCAACTGGATTACTCCGGCCTTCGAATTGGAAGATTCATTCTTCCCACAAGTGAGCTGGTTCCTCGATATGATTAACGAACGCATCCAACCATTGGCAGGCTATGTTCCCGGTCAGAATTTCACCGATGCTGAGTTTATCAGAAGATCGAAATTGGGAGTTTAATATTTAACCACTAAGGCACTGAGACCACTTAGATTCACAATCCATTTTTAGTGTTTCTTTGTGTACTTAGTGCCTTAGTGGTTGTTTCTTTAATGATTTTTACACATAAATTGATTCTCAGTTTATAGGAATGAGATGTTAGTCCTTAGAAATGGATTATCAGCCCTTAGAATTGATATATCAGCGGTTGGAAATGAATAATCAGGGTTCAGAAATTATATATTCTGCTTTAGAAATGAATAATCTACATTGATAACCGATTTATCAGACAAGATGTTTGGATTCTAACTATTGATTGTCAGGATATAAATTGAAAGATAACTAATACCATTATAAAAAACAAAACAACAACTGCCCTTAGTGATACTTTGTGTCCTGAGCGCCTTAGTGGTTAATAAAATATGAAAAAAGTAAACGCACACCTCCACACACCTTATTCGTTCAGCGCATTCAAAGATGTTGCTGAGGCGCTCGATATGGCAGTTGCCGAAGGCGTAAAAGTGGTTGGTATCAATGATTTTTATACTACTGCCGGCTACGAGGCCTGGGCAGTTGGTTGCAAGGAACGCGGATTGTATCCGTTGTTCAATATCGAATTTATCAGTCTGAACGAGGCCGACCAAAAAGCCGGTCTGCGCGTTAACGATCCCGGAAATCCAGGTCGCACGTACCTTAGTGGCAAAGGACTTTCGTATCCGTTCCAACTGGCTGAGCCTTTTGCTACTCAATTGGCCGATGTACGCGCCGAAGCCAATGCTCAGGTGGAAGCCATGTGTGGCAAGGTGAATGAAATTCTGGCTGCGAATAATGCCGGTTTTACCCTGGACTTCGAATGGATTAAAAACGACCTGACTAAAGGTTCTATCCGTGAGCGCCATTTGGCAAAGGCATTGCGCCTGAAAGTGTACGAAGCTTGTGGAAACAACGAAGCACAGATTCAGGAATTGTTCGGAAAACTATTTGCCGGAAAAGAATTGAAATCGGGCATCAACGATATTGCCGGAGTGGAAAACGAAATCCGTGGCAACTTGCTCAAAGCAGGTGGTGGCGCTTTCGTTCCCGAAGATCCAAAGGCATTTTTGCCTATGCAAACCGTTTGCGATATTATCGTGGCGGGTGGTGGCATACCAACGTATCCGTTCCTTGCCGACGATGCCAAAGGTGGTTACACCGATTTCGAAGGCGATTTGGAAAAAGTGGCAAAGCAATTGACCGAGCGCGGTTTCCATTCGGTAGAATTTATTACTACCCGTAATGGAGTGGAATTGTTGGAAAAATACGCCAGCTATTTGCACGAACAAGGCTTTGTGGTGACATTCGGTAGCGAGCACAACACACCTGCCATGGAACCTATTGAGCTTTTTGCGCGTAACAGCACGCCACTTACCGACCGCTTGATGCAAATCAACTACGAAGGTGTTTGCGTGGTAGCAGCTCACCAACATTTGGTAGCACAAGGCCTGCGTGGCTATGTGGATGCCAACGGACAAGCCGATCGCAGCAAACGGGCTGAGTTTATTAAATTGGGAGCAGAGTTGATAGAAAATATTTAAACCACAAAAGCCACAAAAGAATCACAAAAGCCAGTTATATTCTTTTGTAGCTTTTAGATGTAGTAGAATAGAATTAAAAAATGCCGAACCAAATGCCCAAAGTGATAAAAGTAAAAATACTTTTGTGATTCTTTTGTGGCTTTTGTGGTGAAATAAATCTTATGAAAGAAATACAACAACTAATAGAAATATCGCAATTCTACGGCCGTGATAGCCGTTTCGTAATTGCAGGCGGTGGAAATACATCGTACAAAAACGCAGAGAAAATCTGGGTAAAAGCCAGTGGTTCGTCGTTGGCAACCATTACCGAAGACGGTTTTGCTGTGCTTGACAGAGCCAAACTGAACCTCATGTCCGACAAAATGTACAGCGCTAATGCGGCTGAACGTGAAGAACAGGTAAAAAATGATTTGGCCGACGCTACTATCACCAAAGGCAAACGTCCATCGGTAGAAACGTCGATGCACAACGTGATTGACTTCGCCTTTGTGGTACACATGCACCCAACGCTGGTAAACGGTTTGATGTGCGCCAACAACGCTCAGGCTGATTTGCAAAAGCTGTTTGGCGCCAAAGCATTGTACATCGAATACACCGATCCGGGTTATGTGCTGTTCAAAAAAGTGGAAGATGCCATCAAAGCTTTCCGTGCTGAGGACGGTGCTGAACCTGCTGTTGTCTGGCTGCAAAACCACGGTATTTTCGTGGCTGCCAACGACATTGAGGAAGTAAAATATCTTTATACCAAAATTCTTTCTACGCTTGAAAGCGCACTTCCTCCAAGTGGGGGCGCGACTTTAAGTCGCACTCCCACTATTTTCAGCGAACCTCGCGCTACCTGCAGTTGCACGGAGCAAATCCTTCCGGGCATTCGTATGATACTTTCAAAAGAAGGTTTGAAAACCCTGAAAGTACGCAAAAATGCGTTAGTAAAACATTTCTACGATACCGAAGAAGCGCAAGCCAAAATTGCAAAACCGTTTACTCCTGATGCGATTGTATATTGCAAATCGAACTATATTTTCCTCAACGACGAAGAACCTGAAGCCGTATTGGCCGAAGCTGCAAAACAAATTCCGGCTTTTACCGCTAAGTTTGGTTATCAGCCCAAAGTGATTCTGATTAAAGGAATCGGTTTAGTGGCTGTGGGCGATAATGCCGCTCAGTGCGACATTATTCTGGACGTGTTCGAAGATGCGATGAAGATTGCCTTTTTTTCCGAATCATTTGGTGGTCCTCACCCAATGACGCAAGCACAAATCGACTTTATCGATAACTGGGAAGTGGAAAACTACCGTCGCAGTGTGGCAGCAGGTGGTGCTGCCGGTCGTGCCGAGAATAAAACCATTATCGTTACCGGTGCTGCGCAAGGCTTTGGCGAAGGAATTGCCCGTTGTTTGTTGCAACAAGGTGCCAACATTGTGGTGGCTGATATGAATGAGACGGTGGGACGTGCAACTGTGGAGCGTTTCAACGGTATGGCAAAAAGCAATCGCGCCATTTTCGTGAAAACCAACGTAAGCGAAATTCCAAGCATCGAAAACCTCGTTCACGAAACCATTTGTAACTTTGGAGCTATTGATACATTCATTAGCAATGCAGGTGTACTTCGTGCCGGTGGACTTGAAGATATGACGCCGGAAGATTTCGAATTCGTAACGAAAATCAATTATAACGCTTATTTCTATTGCACCAAAGTGGTTAGCAAGGTAATGAAGCTTCAAACCAAATATGCACCCAAGTATTACGCCGACATTATTCAGGTAAATTCCAAATCGGGATTGCGCGGCAGCAAGGCCAACTTTGCTTATGCCGGTGGTAAATTCGGCGGCATTGGCCTGACTCAATCATTCGCATTGGAGCTGGCTCCATTCCGCATCAAGGTGAACTCTATCTGCCCGGGTAACTTCTACGAAGGACCACTGTGGAGCGATCCGGTGAATGGCTTGTTTGTTCAGTACTTAAATGCTGGAAAAGTCCCAGGCGCAAAAACCATCGAAGACGTAAAAGAGTTTTACTTAGCACAGGTTCCAATGAAAAAAGGATGCTCGCCCGAGGATGTTACCAAAGGTGCACTTTACCTGATGGAACAATGCGGCGAAACCGGACAGGCATTGCCAATTACCGGTGGGCAGGTGATGCTAAACTAAGATTTTTTGAACCACAATAGACACATAGAACACATTCTATTTTGAATATTGGGGTTCTTTTGATAAAATATAAATTCGAATAATAGATATGGCAGATTAATATTATTGTGACCTATGTGCCTATTATGGTTCAAAACAAAAACATGAAAACAAAAGCAATCCGTTTATATGGCAAAAAAGACCTTCGCTTAGAAGAGTTCGAATTGCCACAGATTAAAGACAATGAAATATTGGCGAAAGTAGTTTCCGATTCGCTGTGTATGTCATCATACAAAGCAGCAACTCAAGCTACCGACCACAAACGTGTTCCAAATGATATCGCCGAAAATCCGATTATCATTGGGCATGAATTTGCAGGAGAATTGGTACAAATCGGTTCAAAATGGGCTGATAAATTCAGTGCCGGAGATAAATTCTCTATTCAACCTGCACTTTATTTCGAAGATGGTCCTGTGGGCGTATTGAGCGCACCGGGTTACAGCTACCAACACATTGGTGGAGATGCAACCTATGTGATTATCCCGAATGAGGTCATGGAAAAAGACTGTTTGCTGGCTTACAAAGGCGAAGGTTACTATCCGGCTTCGTTGGCCGAACCGCTTTCGTGCGTAATTGGTGCTATGCATGCCAACTACCACACGACTCCCGGAAGTTATGTGCACAAAATGGACATTGTGGATGGTGGTAAAATGGCTATTCTGGCCGGTGTGGGTCCAATGGGACTGGCCGCTATCAATTACGTGCTCCGCCGCAACGACCGCAAACCATCTATTTGTGTGGTGACGGATGTGGATCAAACCCGCCTCGACCGTGCAGCACAGTTCTACAGCGTTGAATTTGCGGCTTCTCGCGGCATCGATTTGCGCTATGTGAACACAGGCAAAATGGAAAATCCGGTGGAAGAACTGAGAGCTATTACCAACGGATACGGATACGACGATGTATTTGCATTTGCACCCGTAAAACCGGTGGTGGAGCAAGCCGATGCTATTTTGGCATTCGACGGCTGTCTGAACTTCTTTGCAGGTCCGAACGATCCAAATTTCAGCGCGATGTTTAACTTCTACAACGTGCATTATGCCTATACTCACGTGGTGGGTACCAGCGGTGGAAATACCGACGACATGGTGGAAGCCCTCGATATGATGTCGAAAGGCCTCGATCCTGCCGGACTGGTAACTCATATTGGCGGCTTAGGAGCTGTTATTGAAGCAACGAAACATTTACCTGAAATTCCGGGTGGAAAAAAACTGATTTACACACACGTAGATATGCCATTGACACCAATTTCGGACTTTGCTAAACTGGGCGAAACAAATGAAGTGTATAAAACACTGGCTGAAATGTGTGATAAAAACCTTGGTTTGTGGAGCGTTGAAGCAGAAGCCTTTTTGCTCGCAAATGTAGATAAGCTTTAAATTTCAATTGTCACATAGGTCCAATAGATTTATTTGAGTACAAAAAAAGGTATTTACTAATTATATAAAAAGATGAAACAGTTAGATGTTAAGTTGATGCATCCGAAAGAACAGATTAATGTGATTATCGGACGTATTTACCGCAGTGGAATGACGACCACTTCGGGTGGAAACATTTCCATTAAAGATGGAAACGGTGATATTTGGATAACCCCCTCGGCGGTTGACAAAGGTTCACTGACCGTGAAGGATATTGTGTGCGTGAAAAAGGACGGAACGGTGATTGGTCAGCATAAACCATCGTCGGAATTCCTATTTCACAAAGCCATTTTTGAGGCCCGTCCTGAATTGAAGGCTATCATTCACGCTCACCCACCGGGACTGGTTGCTTTCAGCATTGCACGGGTTGTGCCTGACACCAGCATCGTTCCACAAGCCCGTAAGATTTGTGGAGAAATTGGTTTTGCTCCTTACGGTTGCCCCGGAAGTGAAGATTTGGGTAAGAAAATTGCCAACGAATTCAAGAACAAGAAATACAAAGCGGTTATTATGGAAAACCACGGCGTTGTGCTGGGTGGAACCGATATGATGGACGCTTACCAACGTTTCGAGACGCTGGAATTTTGCTGTCGAACGATTGTAAATGCAGGTCGTATTGGTAAAATAAACACGCTGACTGACGAACAAATTTCGAAATATGTCAACCATTTTCCGAAGAATATTACGCCGTTTATGGATGTTGAATATCCATCGGATGAGCGTGAAATCCGTACCGAAATGGTAAACATTATCCGCCGTGCCTGCGATCAGGGATTGATGATTTCGACCTACGGAACAGTTTCGGTGCGCTGGAAAGATAACGACTTCCTGATTACGCCCCGCGATGTTGCACGTTGGGATATTCTGGCAAAAAATATTGTACAGGTGAAAAACGGTATGGCCGAAGCAGGCAAGGAACCAAGTCGTTCAGTGGCACTTCATCACCGAATTTACCAGCTTTATCCACATATCAACTCTATTATTACCACGCAGCCAACCAACCTGATGGCTCACGCGGTAAGTCACCAGAAATTTGATGTGCGAACCATTCCCGAAAGTTGGATTTTCCTGCAGGACGTGCCATCCATTCCGTTCGAGAGCCTTTACAACGACACCGAAGTAATTGCCGAAATGTTTGCTAAAAACCGGGTGGTTATTGTTGAAAATGACTGTGTTATTGTAACCGGAAATAAACTGATCAACACCTTTGATTACCTCGAAGTAGCTGAATTTTCGGCCAATTCACTGGTTATGGCTTCGTCAATCGGACCATTAAAACCGATGGGCGACAAAGAAATAGATGAACTTCGAATAGCGTTTAATGTGAAATAAATTCTGAAGAGACGTTGCACACAACGTCTCTTCTTTTTAAACCAACATGCAAATCATCCATTCTACATCCAATTCATCCACGTTCAATCTGGCTGCCGAAGAATTTCTGTTTTCGGAACGGACAGATGATTTGTTGTTTTTATATGTGAATAAACCTTCGGTGATAATTGGTTGCAATCAGGCTATTCGGAATGAAGTTGATATAGAATTTTGCAAGGGAAATGAGATTTCGGTTGTTCGTCGCATGTCGGGTGGGGGAGCCGTGTTTCATGATTTAGGCAATCTGAATTTTTGCTTTATTTCAAATAAAACTGAAGGAAAATCGGCTCTGAATGATGATTTTCTTCTGCCTGTTGTTGAGGTTTTGGTTGATCTTGGTGTACCTGTAACAGTTGGTAGACGCATAGACCTATGGTTGCAAAGCGAATATAAAATTACCGGAACAGCTTCGCACGTAGCCAAAAACAGGGAGTTGCATCATGGTACGTTATTGTACGACACCAATCTTGACATGCTCGAAAGTTCACTTTCTTCGAAAAATAAAGATGCAAATGTAAAAGCTATTGCATCCGTTCGAAGTAAAGTAAAAAATCTTCGAAACTGGTTTAAAGATCAAAATCAATTTACCCTTAGCTCAACTGATTTCTTTGATTTGATTATACGTAAACTTGTTGATTACTTTCTTGTAGAAGAAGTTCTAGTTTTGTCAGAAGCGGAATCAGCGGATATTCTGCAATTGTCAGAAAATAAATATATGTCTAACGAATGGACTTATAAGAAATAGTCAACAGATCAAAAAGTTGAAATTAAATACAATTAATTGAGAATTGTTAAAGAATTTATTGCTGCCAAATACTGCTGTTGCGTTTACATTTAACATGTATTGATATTAAAATAAGCTAAGTTGCTCTTTGACATTTTGATTGAATTGACGTTCTTCGCATAGCAAGTCACGTATAGGTGTTTTGTCTAAGGCAGAAACAC
>CAIYTJ010000355.1 GCA_903929065.1 uncultured Bacteroidales bacterium
CCAGGCACTTCAAAATTCTTGAACAGCTTAAAAAGCCGGTCGGCATGGGGGCGGTTATCTGTCTGTATCCGGAACTGGTTCTGCTGCGTCCGGATTGCCGGGTCATTCCCGCGCCGCTCTTGTAAAGATCGTTTTTCAATAAAGGCGGAACTGGATCTGATTGAACCGTTAGTAAAGCTGAGTCCGCTGGCGGTTGTGAAAGGGTAACCTGTCAACTTCCGGCAAGCCGGTTCAAATGACTCGTCAACGCAACCTAAGGAGTCAGATCATTTTGTTGATGTCAACAAAATGGTCGAGACTCCAGTTTTTCACTTTCCATTTTTAATTATTTGCTTCGTGGTAAACTTTCCCCCGCATTAAACTTTCAGCATTTTCCAGCTTTAGCACTTCCAAAACGATTTTCGCATTTAAAACTTCAGCACTTTAGAACTTTAGAACTTCTTTGTATATATATTGTATTTTGGTCAATAAAAATTTGTGCAAGGCATTTAAAGGCAGAATGTTAAGACGGGGAAAGGCAAAAAAATTACACGAAAGCCATGTCCTCCGGAGGTTTCTGGCTGTTTGGGTTTGACTCCCGGTACCGGCTTAATATTTGTGGGGATAAACGGAGGATTAATTACATCATTGTTTATATTTGTTAGGTTTTCTATACATATCTGTTTTGATATGTATAGAAAATCGCGTTTTCTTTACATATCAATTTTGATTTTTGCAACAATATACTACTTGTCAAGAATTCTATCTTGTGCCGCCTGTTTATCATATCCTGCAGGCAATGGTTTAAATAGTTTATTGTCTGGATTATAATTCTGAATTTGAAAATTTCTGAGTGCTTCAATATTCAATGAGTATTTCATCAAGACAGGGGTCTCGCCGCCAGTTATCCTAATTGGATCTTTATCTTCAGTTCTGGCCGGAACAATTACTCTTGAATCGCCATATTGCGATGTGTTAGAGTGTATAACATAGCAATGAATATCGCGAGCGATACTTGATAAAATATTATCATAGTAGTTAATATCCTTATTCCAGGCGACAGTCAACAGAAAATCGATTTTAGAGCGCAGTATACTTTTGTGTGTAATATCGCTTAGCTCAAAGCAATTAAAAACAGAAAAATAAGTTTTCCGCCAATGAAATAAATCATAATGTGGTTCTTTGAGACTAAATGGCGTAAAGCCCTTCCGCATCAAGCGATCATTTTCATCCGGGGCATAGTGATTTTTCGGGCGTACAGAAATATGACATGCATTAAATCCAGATTCGGTTTTATATGGAAGAATGGCAACAACAAGATTAAATGCTAAGTTATTAAAAATGACATGCTCAAGACCAAGCACTATTCCGATTTGATGCTTTCGTGCAAATGACACCATAATCGGAAGCCACGCAAATGGAATGCTCACTTCGGGAAAAATAACTAAATCGCATGAAGGATTGCGAATTGAGTCATTAAGTAGCGAATGCAATTTTGCCTGTCGTCCAAAACTTAAATTGGGCTTTTTGCCGGGAATGTAGGCAGACTCGATATCTCTTTCATCAACTTTTAAATTTACGATACCAATTCTAAACCCATCTCCTCGACCACTATTTTCCTTTCTCTTTTCGGCATCGTATTCTGAGCCATCGATTACATTGATTTCATTTTCGTTAGTCTCAGCATTCTTTTTCCCTATGGTAACTTTGGAGTAAATTCTTGGAGATTCAGATTCTTCAGCCTTAACGGGTTCTTGTTTGAAGCGTTTTCTTGATTTTCTAAAATCAAATTTTTTATTTAGATTTTCGGCAGTAAAATCACCAAGCAGTTCAAATAACTGAAATTCATCATAATGAATATAACGCGGCGTATTTTCAATTTTTTGAATGTCCATTTTATATGATTTATTATGTCGTATTTGCGTTAACGGAGCTGTTAAATCATGGTCATTACTTTCTATATAATTGAGTAATGGATAACTCACAAATTGATGTCTAATTAAGTTTGCTCGACGAAATCGTCTTGCATTATTCATAATTTGCTTATGCGATGCAATTTTAGGTAGCTTTTCTTTTAATTTTAGTAAAAATAACTTAGAACGAAGCCCTACAGGCAATGACAATGCAATATCAAGATATTCTTGCATGTCTTCCTTTATTTTCATTGAAATATTTTTTTGCTTCAACGTATTTTTCGCTTTTGTAATAAAGGTGTTTCGACATTCATAATAAAAACTGTTGGCCTGCTTTTCTCTTCCGTTTATTAGTAATAGAGTAAATACCTTTTCCCATAATCTCATGAAATCAAAATAATTTTTACCACGGTAGAACCTAAAAATTTGTTCCACCTGGTCAATGGTAATTTTCTCTTGAGTTAGTTTATACAACATTATTCTATTACTCAAATATTTCGATAATTCAGTACTATTTTCTTCAACGGCAATAAGACTGCGAAGTTTATTTATTGATCCATGGTAAATCAAATCATAAGCGCAATCATCAATTTCTTTCATATCTTCACCAGTTGGAAGAAAGCGGAATTCACTTGCCTGTGTTGCAATTTCTCTACAAAACTCTTTCAAACCAGCATGGCTATGTTTGGGATCAAAATATTGAATTACTAATTTGCTTTTTTGAACACAGAGATTGCCATCAGTACATAATGACAATATCCCAGGATCGTGCTCCTTTGTGAATAAAATTCCTTTTTCTATTAGATATGAATTAATTATTTTTGTTCCTTTATCTCCAATGCTTTCTGGAATTGAGGATAAAACGATTAAAATATCGTCTACATATCTACCATAATACAATGGAGAAAGATTAGTTGTTATTTTTTGATCGAATTCGCTTAAAACA
>CAIYTJ010000356.1 GCA_903929065.1 uncultured Bacteroidales bacterium
ACGAATCAATTTAATCAATCAGTGAAAAATGGAATGTATTTACTTCGTGTAAATGGGGAAACTCATAAAGTGCTGGTTCAATAAACTATAAGAAAAGAGATTCTGGCGGTCATTTCAAACTGGTTTTGAAATGACCGCTTTTTTGCATGTTTGTATTCAATGATTTTATAAAAACAATTCCCACCAAATTAACCTATTGTTTATTAATTTGTGATATTTGGCACTCTATATAAAGTTAATTAGATGATTGACGACTATTTAAAATGATTGGTTCAGGAACATTAACACAATAATAATTCTATTCTATGTAGCATTTATTTCATTCCAAATTCAATCGTTTTTAATGCCAGATAACGACAATTTGTCTGTTATTGAAATTCTAAATTTATAATTCAATTCTATTTTTTGGTTTTAAATACAATCTTCAAAAATATTTCAAAATTACTTGTATAATATTTGGTGAAATTCGCTTTTTTAATTATGTTTGTTTTTATAATTAATCACTTATAAAACAACATATTATGAAAAAAATTATTACTACTTTAGTTGTCGTATTATTTGCGACTGGTATTACATTTGCAGGTGGCGGATGGGCAGATTGTGCTGTTAGCGTAACAAAAGATGGTGGAGGAATCTACTCTTATTCACTCGGAAACACAAACTGGGCAGATGGCATCTGGGTACTAAATGATTCTTTTGATGGATATAATTTAGGAACGCCAACTTCGCTGGTCTTGAATGGTGGCATAGCAAATGCATGGACTGACGACTTCCCAGGCTATACCACAACATCATTTATCCTATACTACAGGGTGTATAAATCAACTGCCACTCCGGGAAGCTGGTCACAAATTGAGCTGGACAACGTGAATTTAAAGAATGGGAACAACTATGTTTTCGACAAAACCACTGCTAATATCAACATTATGGCATTGGCAACACTTACTGGTACAAATACCTATGTTCTAGAGGTTGCCATGTCTAAAAATCAGTATTTCACCGGTGGAAACTGGAACAGCATGATACCTGGTGATCAATCAGTTGCTTACAGCAGTACAGTAGCAGGATACAAAGCCACATTTACAAAGTCGATAGGAACCGCTTTAAATAAAGTTGAATCGTCATTGAGAATCTCTACTGAATCAGGCAAAGTTACTGCACGATTTGACGGCAAAGCCGATGTACAATTATTTACCAGCACCGGACAGTTAATCATCTCTGCAAGTACTGAAAATGAATTTAGTAAAACTGTAAAAAGCGGCGTTTATCTGCTTCGTATCAATGAACAATCTCATAAAGTATTGGTTCAATAAACCAATTCAATAAAATCGTGGCGGTCATTTCAAACTGGTTTTGGAATGATCGCTTTTGTTTTTAGACCTTTTGTTTTTACCAGCGTTCTTTTTTTACTATCTTTGCACTCTTGAAAATTTCAGGTAAAATTTTATATTTTACTGAAAAAGAAACGAATGCAACTATTCACTTGCAATCGCAAATCATAAATCAAAAATCGTAAATTATAAAATGGAACTCGCAAGTAAGTACAATCCCACCGATATCGAATCGAAATGGTATCAATATTGGCTAGACAACGACTTTTTTAGTTCAAAACCTGATGGTCGTGAACCTTACACTATTGTAATCCCTCCGCCAAATGTAACCGGTGTGTTGCACATGGGGCATATGCTCAACAATACCATTCAGGATGTGTTGGTTCGCCGGGCGCGTATGCAGGGCAAAAATGCTTGTTGGGTTCCGGGAACAGATCACGCTTCTATTGCTACCGAAGCAAAAGTAGTGGGGAAACTTGCTGCCGAAGGAATCAAAAAAACCGACCTGACCCGCGAAGAGTTCTTAAGCCATGCCTGGGACTGGACGCACAAACACGGTGGAATTATTCTGGAACAGTTGAAGAAACTGGGCGCCTCGTGCGACTGGGATCGTACCGCCTTCACCATGGATGAGCCACGTTCGGAAAGTGTATTGAAAGTGTTTGCCGATTTATACGAAAAAGGTCTCATTTACCGCGGTGTGCGCATGGTAAACTGGGATCCAAAGGCGTTGACTGCACTGTCGGACGAAGAAGTTATTTTTAAAGAACAACAAGGTAAATTGTTTTACCTGCGCTATAAAATTGAAGGCGAAGAAGGTTATGCTGTTGTGGCAACTACCCGTCCGGAAACTATTATGGGTGATACAGCGATGTGTATCAATCCAAACGATCCAAAAAATGCGCATTTGAAAGGTAAAAAGGTAATTGTGCCATTGATTAACCGTGTAATTCCGGTAATTGAGGACGATTATGTGGATGTTGAGTTCGGAACTGGTTGCCTGAAAGTAACTCCGGCGCATGATGTGAACGATTATATGTTGGGCGAGAAATATAATTTGCCTTCTATCGATATTTTCAATGACAATGGCACATTGAACGATAATGGTACGCAATATGCGGGGCTCGATCGTTTTGATGTTCGTAAACAAATAGAAAAAGACCTGGAAGCGGCTGGTTTACTCGAAAAAGTAGAGCCATATACCAATAAGGTTGGGTTCTCGGAACGTACCGACGCGGTTATTGAACCAAAACTGTCGATGCAATGGTTTATGAAAATGGAAAATCTTGCAAAACCTGCTTTAGAGGCGGTTATGAGAGATGATATTCAGCTTTATCCTGCCAAATTTAAAAATACCTACCGACACTGGATGGAAAACGTGAAAGACTGGTGTGTTTCGCGTCAACTTTGGTGGGGACACCGTATTCCGGCGTATTATCTGCCTCAGGGTGGTTTTGTGGTGGCTTTATCCAAAGAAGAAGCTTACGAAAAAGCATTGGCTTTTGTCAATTATCCATTGACCATTGACGATTTACGTCAGGATGAAGATGTGCTCGACACCTGGTTTTCGTCATGGTTATGGCCTATTTCGGTTTTTGATGGCATTAATAATCCTGAAAATGAAGATATCAAATATTATTATCCAACCAATGATTTGGTGACTGCTCCTGAAATTTTGTTTTTCTGGGTAGCACGCATGATTATTGCCGGATACGAATATAAAGGTGAAATGCCGTTCAAAAATGTATATCTGACCGGTATCGTTCGCGATAAATTGGGTCGTAAAATGTCGAAATCGTTGGGCAATTCGCCCGATCCGTTGGATTTGATTGCACAATATGGTGCTGATGCAGTGCGTCTGGGTATGTTGCTGACTTCGCCTGCCGGAAACGATTTACCATACGACGATAGCCTTTGCGAACAAGGTCGTAACTTCAATAATAAAATCTGGAATGCTTTCCGTTTAGTAAAAGGCTGGGAAGTGGCCGACATTGAGCAACCGGAATCGGCTCGTATGGCGGTAAAATGGTTTGATGCACAGCTCAACAAAACATTACTCGAAATTGAAGATTTGTTCTCAAAATACCGTTTGTCTGAAGCCTTGATGGCAGTTTACAAGCTGTTCTGGGATGAATTTTCATCATGGTATTTGGAAATGTCCAAACCGGCTTACCAACAGCCGATTGACCGCACCACCTACGAAGCTACACTTGGTTTCTTCGATTCGTTGTTGAAAGTATTGCATCCGTTTATGCCATTTATCACCGAGGAACTTTGGCAAGCGCTGGAAGACCGTAAAGACGGCGAAAGCATCATGGTGGCATTGCAACCAAAAGCCACGGAAGTAAATGAAAAACTGATTACGGAGTTTGAATATGCAAAAGAGATTATAGCCGGAATCCGTACCGTGCGTTTGCAGAAAAATATTCCAAACAAAGAAGTTCTGAGCTTGCAGATAATACCTAGTGAGGCCGTCACTGAAAGTGACAGTCTCACTCAGTTCAACGCTGTGGTGGCTAAATTAGGTAACCTGGAAAAAATAGAAAACGTAACCGATAAAGCAGCCGGTTCAATTTCATTCCTTGTTGGCACAACCGAATTTTCTATCCCTATGGGTAGTTTGATTAATGCAGAAGAGGAAATTACCAAGATGGAAGCTGAGATCAACTACTTCGAAGGATTTATTGAATCGGTAATGAAAAAACTGGGCAACGAACGCTTTGTGGCAAATGCGAAACCGGAAGTGGTAGAAGCCGAACGCAAGAAAAAAGCAGATGCCGAAAGTAAAATTGCTTCGCTAAAAGAGGGAATTGCGGCATTGAAAAAATAAATTTTATGATTCCAAAATATCAACAACTCACGCTTGCTACCTGCGAAATTGCCCGAACGGTTGGGAAATTCATGGCTGAAGAGCGCAAAAGTTTTGATGCTTCCATGATTGAAAACAAAGGCTTGCACGATTTGGTGAGTTATGTGGACAAGGCATCTGAAAAACAAATCATTGAAGAACTTTCGAAATTATTGCCCGAATCCGGTTTTATTGCCGAAGAAGGAACCAGCGATAAACACGGCGAGCGGTTCAATTGGGTGATTGATCCGTTGGATGGAACCACCAATTATATTCAGGGCATTCCCGTTTATGCAGTCAGCATTGGATTGTTGGACGGCAATGAACTGGTGTTGGGCGTTGTTTATGAAGTCGGACGGAATGAGTGCTTTTATGCATGGAAAGATGGCGGCGCATTTCTGAACGGTGAACCGATTCATGTTTCAAAATGTGCTGAAATCCACGATTCATTGTTGGCAACCGGTTTTCCATACAATGATTTCAGTAGAATGGATAAATACATGAAATTTTTGGAATGGACTATGAAAAATGCCCGTGGAGTTCGCCGGTTAGGTTCGGCAGCTACCGATTTGGCTTATGTGGCTTGTGGGCGGTTTGATGCTTTTTGGGAATATGACCTGAAACCATGGGATGTGGCTGCTGGATCAGTTATTGTAAAAGAAGCCGGTGGTGTTGTGACTGATTATAAAGGTGGAAATGATTATTTGTTTGGCCGAGAAATTGTTGCGTCCAACAAATTAATCGATATATTGATTTTGAATAAAATTCAGGAATTTAATTGATTGAGAAAAATGCTTATAAACGAACGGGATACACGTGCAGAACGTCTTTTGGTGGTTGCAAACGAAATGATGACCGCTGCACGAACCGCTCCGAAAGGAAAAGGTTTTGATATTATAGAAGTGGCTTTGATAACCGGCGAAACGATTAAAGAACTCTCGGAAGCCATGGTTGAATATCACAAAAAATCAGGGTTGAACTTTGTATATCGCGATTCGGTAAATATTCTTCGTGCCGAAGCCATTGTTCTAATCGGAACCAAACAACAAATTCATAACCTGAATTGCGGTTATTGCGGTTTCGAATCTTGTGCAGAAAAAATGCAGTTTCCTGAAGTTCCCTGTTCTATAAACTCAGTCGATGTGGGTATTGCCATAGGTTCAGCCTGTTCGGTAGCAGCCGACAGAAGAGTTGACAGCCGGGTGATGTTTTCGGTTGGACGTGTTGCTCAGGAATTGGGAATGATGCCCGGTTGCAGTAATATTTATGGCATTCCAATCAGTTGTTCTTCGAAAAGTCCATTTTTCGACCGTATTTCTACCAATCCTGCTAAATAAATTAAGAGTTTATTTCACGGGTGCATTCAACAAATTCTGCGATTATTCCAGGATTTGATTCAAAAATATTTCCTACAACTACCAGATCAGCACCAGCTTCAAAGGCATTTCTCAATTGTTCCGTATTTTTAATGCCACCACCAACAATCAGAGGAATTGACAATCCTGATTTTACGCTTTGAATCAATTCCATGGGAACAGGAAAATTGGCACCGCTTCCGGCTTCGAGATAAATCAGTTTCATTCCCAACAATTCGGCTGCAACTGATGTTGAGAGTGCAATTTCGTTTTTATCCCGCGGAATAGGGCGAGTGTTGCTTATGTATTCCACCGAGCTTGGCTTGCCACCGTCAATAAGCAAATAACCGGTTGGAATAACTTCGATATCAGAATTTTTTATGGCAATTGAAGATGTAATATGCTGACCGATAAGAAATTCTGCATTCCGACCTGAAAATAGTGAAAGATATAAAAGCGCATCGGCTTTTGTGCTGAACTGCGACGCATTTCCGGGAAACAAAATAACATTCGCTTTGGTCTCATCCTTTAAAAGCTCTATCAATGAGTCAGTTGAAGCAAGGGTGTGACTACCACCCACGAAAATAAAATCCGGAACATTTGATTTCAACGCTGCAATGGTGCTTGCCAGTAAGCTTCCACGGCATTGATCGGGATCAAGCAAAACCGCAATCATTTTATGATTTATTTCGCGGTTCAGAAGTATTTTTTTATAAACGTCTCTCATTTTTATTAAAGTTAAACGACACAAAATACAAGTGTATAAGCCTCATTTTGAATGTAATGTAAATTATATCTTTGTTTTGTAGAAACATGTTCCGCTGTAAAAACTCCCTCCATCTTGGTTTCAAATGGAAAAATGTGCAATTGATTTGCAAAGTCAACGGCTTCTTTTCCAATGATTTTATATAAAGCTTCTTTTGCCGACCAGGCCAACATCAATTGATTCAGATTTTCACCGTTTGAAAGTTCTTTTTGTTCGGTTTCATTCAAAAAACGTTTGTAAAGTTTCTTGATTTTCTCAGTCGGAACTTCAATATCAATTCCAACTTGCCTGTTGGGATGCACAACAACTGCAATCCAACTGCCACTATGCGAAACACTTATATGAAAACTTTTGTCAATAAATGCAGGTTTTCCATCTCTGTCGTAAACAATTTTTTTTTCAACACCAAGCAGATTCTTTAATGCAATCCGAACGCCCAGATATTCAAGTCTTCGTTTATCAGAAACCAATTTTGAAAACTCACTTATGTCAGGAAATTCAAGTTGACTGAACAATTCTTCAACGGTTTTGTCAATCTTAAAAATCAAAATCCGGGCGTTTTCGATTGAAATCTGGTTGTTGAGTTCCTCTTTCATTTTTTCCACTCAAAACTTTCCATTATATGAATTATGTCTTCCCGGATATAATCTGACATTGGTGCAATCGAATCTTTGTTTGGTATATTGTTGAAATACAGTGCTCCGCGGAAAAAATTACGTGAACTGTCAGTCAAAACAAACTGAACAGATGAAGCCGTGTTACCTTTCAAATCGTATAAAATGCCGTGAACATTATTCTCTTTGTGATCATATGCTTTTTCACCAATTCCATCGGCACGGACACTATGTTTATAAACAATTTTTCGTGTATCTTCCAATAAATCAATTAAATTCCCATTTACAGGTTTATAGCTGCAATAAATGGTGGCGTTCAATTTCGGATAATTAATATCCACCCAAAACTTTCCATCTTTTGAATCACGGCTGATTAAAACAGCATTTTTGGGTATTTCAAACCGATACGGCAAATTTAAGGTATCCATCATTCGATAGGAATGAACCGGCAAATCCACCCGAAAGTAACCGTAAGGTCTTGGAATGGCCGTTTTTCCGCAAGAACTTAGTATCAGAATACCACCAATTATTAATATTAAATTCAGTCGGAATAATTTCATTTTAAATTTTCTTCAGATTTTTTGAAATCATCTTTGATAAATAATTTCACTTTTTTTATTCTCCGGTTATCAGCAGCCACTATTTCAAAGACATAGCGGCCGTAATCAATGCGTTCATTTTTAGCAGGAATATCGCCTTTCAACTCAAGAATCAAACCGGCAAGAGTTTCTACTTCTTCAGTAACTTTTACAAAGTCATCTTCTTCTATTTCAGCAATTTTGAAAAAATCATTTAATAATATTTTTGCTTCAAAAATGAAAGTATGATTGTCAATTTTGGTAAAAAGCTGTTGTTCGTTATCATACTCGTCGCTGATATCGCCAACTATTTCTTCTAAAATATCTTCCATGGAAATAAGACCCGAAGTCCCGCCATATTCGTCGAC